>NZ_DS989904.1:0-131485 GCF_000155595.1 Synechococcus sp. PCC 7335
CAAATATGGCATTAGCTCCAGGCGAATCCGATTACGCCGAAAGTTTAGATCCTGATTACTGCTATCTATCCACACAGGAATGTGCTGATCTTGGCAAAAATGAGCGGTTTCGGCGCGAGTAAAATCCAGCAAGGGCCTGACTAAGGTAATCGCTTGGGACTGCTTTATATCTAGATTGTCACCCTGAGCTAGGCACGCAGCTAGGCTCAGAGGCCTTGTCCATCTAAGGGTGCCTAGGCCATCGGTGCCTGCTCCTCTGATTAGGTTATAGAGGACAGTTTCAGCGCGATCGCTCTTTGTATGGCCTGTCACCACGTGGCTATAGCCCTGTTCCCTAGCAACTCGTTCGAACACCTCATAGCGCCATCCTCTAGCGGCTGCCTCGGTTTTGGCTAGCCCCTTGGCAAGTTCTATTCGGACGGGTATCTGCCACGCCTCAGCTAACTTCACCACATGCGCCGCATTTTCAGTCGAATCTGTTCTCCAGCCATGGTCACAATGAATCCATCCCAAAGACCAGTACCATTTAGAGCTTAAGTCACTCAGCAGCCGAGCTAAACATAGTGAGTCTTGCCCTCCTGAGACAGCAATCAAAATATGGCTATCTTTAGGGAGCAAGCGCTGCTGACGCAATAGAATATGCAGCTTGGCGTGAGCTGCTGACCAGCTAGCTGAAGTGCCTGTTGTAGGAGTCACTGTGCTCCTGCTCTAACTCTGAACGCTAAGTATAGACAGTGGAGGTTCACCGTCTGCACATCTATCAACTGCATTAGTCTGCTTTGGTCACATCGTCTTGAATCTCAGCAGCTGTCTGCTTCATTTGTTCAGTAGCTTCGTTGATACGCTGTTTTGCCCGCTGCAGCCAGTTTTCACTACTATCTACAGGACTAGCCGACTCTCGAATTTCGCTACGTGATCTGCCTAAATCCTCTCCAACAGTGCCCTTAGAATCAAAATCGATACTTTCAGCCTCTGACTTGTAAGCGCCAGATTGCGGAACATTGCTAGCATTAAGCATATCGCCATGAATACTGTTCACGCTGCTGTCGAGAGCTGGAGATTTGATAGGCGTTGAAACGTCCTGCGCACCAACTGATGAAGCACCCTGGATATCAGCTGACCCAAAGGTTACTGGGCGTAGCGTCTTGGCATTAGTTGTCCTGCCTGACTTTGTTTCATATTGCTCACTATCCACAATCACAGTATCAGCAGACAACTTTTCTTCAACAGGTTTTTCTACAACTGGTCCGCTATCGGCCCCACTCTCAGGCGCAGCGGTGATAGGAATACCTGGCTTAGGAACCTCTGGATGAACCGAACCAGCATCAGGTGTCAGGTCGTGAGTAATACCACTATCAAAACCACTGATGATTCGATCGCTTTGATCAAGATCCAAATCAGTCCCTAGGGTGTCACTAACTTCCTCATCATCGGTGCGCTTAGCTGCGGCCCAAATCAATAGGGCCAGACCTGCGAGCGGCACTAGCAGCCACCACCATCTCCCTCGCTCAGCTAGTGGGTCGCTAGCACCACTCGACTCCACATCACTATCTATGGCTGGAACTATTGTTGGTATAGCGACATCGCCAGCAGTTTCACCAGGTTCAAGCTCAGCACCTAAGACCCCCTCTGTCCCTTCTGTAAGTAAATTACCGCTCGTATCAATCAGGTCACCTTCTGCGTTGACCAAAAAGCCTGCTGAATTGATCAAGTTACCCTCAGCATCAACCAGCTGGTTGCTAGCCTCAGCCTGGATTGGGGTGGTCTGTGATAGGGCTGGCAGTGTCTGATTGAACACCGTCGTCAGCTTGGTAGGAATAGCACAGGCGATTAGCGCCACGATTGCTAGAACTGGAACTCTTTCGTGATGAGCCATTATTCCGATGATGCCTCCGGTGCGTTTCGGTAGCCTTTAAGACTTTGTAGCCCTCGAAATACCTAAGCTCTAGATACCTAAGTCAAGTAGCTAGGTAAAGCAGGTGTAATCGACTGTGATAGCTAATCAACTGAGATAACTACGTGCGATAACTATGAACATACAGCCTAAGACAGCCTTATTCGATACTGCCTGATTTTATGTTTCCGTTAAACATAATGATTGTTTCAAGGCTTTGGTAGGGCTACCTATTTCAGCTTCACACCTCTTGTGATGTCTTGTCGGGATTTTAGTCGAAACGTTAGATAACGCGATCGCCCCTTCAAGGCTCCCTCTACCTAAAGCTTCCTAAAGCTCCGTTTATTTATAGATAACTCAAATAGATAGATTAAGATAGCGACATCGAAAAGATATCAACTCGTTTTGATAAATCTAGGTATATTTAGTCCGCGCTATGTTCCATAAAGCAATAGTGTTCTAAGATAGCCAGTGTTCTAAGATAGCCAGGTCTTGTGGCTTGGTAAGTAGGGATGTGTCCCTATCTCATTTGAGCTAGAACATATCGGCCATAAGGTGTGTCGGCAGATGGTTCCAGATTTTTCTTCTCAGAGTAGCCAGGAATCTGAGGAGATTGACTTTAATAACTTCATATTGGAAATTGAGCCAGAGCCGGCGTCGGCAGAGGGTTCACCTGCGTCAGTCGAAGGACAGATAAAGGCAGAAGGCAATCCCAATTTACAGGTACACTTCAAGAGTGAGAATGGTCGGCTGCTGCTGGTTTTGCCGCCAGCGCCCGAAAAAAGCCGTAATCCAGTTTACTGGGAGGAACTTAGGCAGCAGTTAAAGGGGCGCATTAGTGGCAGTGAGCGGTTTTTGCAGCCACATACCCCTGTCCATCTGATTGCACGTGATCGCCTACTAGACAGTCAGCAAATACAAGAGATAGATGGTTTGCTAAGCGACGCGCAGCTTCCACTCAAGCGAATCTACGCTAGCCGCCGTCAGACTGCTGTTGCCGCCGCTACTGCTGGATACTCAGTAGAACAGCAAACTACCCTCAATTACCTAGGGCAGGGACAAGAAGCCTCCCGCCAGGCAATGGACGAACCACTATACATGCAAAGCACCTTTCGATCTGGCGTGGAAGTGCGGCATCGAGGAACCGTCATAGTGTTGGGTGATGTCAACCCTGGTAGCTCTATTGTGGCTGAAGGCGATATTTTTGTCTGGGGACACTTGCGCGGAGTAGTGCATGCCGGCGCGCAGGGCAACAGCCAATGCCGCATCATGGCACTACATATGCAGCCGACTCAGCTGCGTATTGCCGACAAGGTGGCGCGATCACCTGACAACCCACCTGCTCAATACCAGCCAGAGGTGGCCTATATCGGTCCTGATGGCATCCGAATAGCCCTAGCCTCCGAGTTTGCCCTTGCTGACTTAACTGACTCAGGAAACACCCCAGGCCCCCTCCCAGAGACCACCCCAGAGACCACCTAAGAGAATTCATGAGCCGCATTATCGTTATGACCTCCGGTAAAGGAGGCGTTGGTAAGACAACCTGCACAGCAAACATAGGTATGGCCCTAGCAAAAGCGGGGCAGCGTGTTGCTGTAGTCGACGCCGACTTTGGCTTGCGGAATCTGGATCTGCTGCTAGGTCTGGAAAATCGCATCGTCTACACTGCCCTAGATGTGCTCGCCGGAGAGTGCCGCCTCGACCAAGCACTCGTTAAAGATAAGCGACAGCCAAATCTAGCTCTGCTGCCTGCCGCTCAAAACCGTTCAAAAGAATCTATCAAACCAGAGCAGATGAAGCGCCTGATCAAGGCCTTGACCAAAGTCTATAATTTCATCTTGATTGACAGCCCTGCGGGTATCGAAATGGGCTTTCGCAACTCGATCGCGGCTGCTCGTGAAGCGATCATCGTCACTACGCCAGAGATCTCGGCAGTTCGCGATGCTGATCGCGTCATTGGTCTGCTAGAGGCCAACGACATCAAAACAATCCGGCTTGTGATTAATCGATTGCGACCGACGATGGTCGCAGCCGATCAAATGATGTCGGTTAAAGATGTCCAAGGTATTCTATCTATTCCGCTACTAGGCGTCATTCCTGATGACGAACAGGTGATTGTTTCTACCAATAAGGGAGAGCCTTTAGTACTAGACGAAAATCTTTCTCAAGCTGGAATAGCGTTCACAAATGTTTCCCAGCGTTTGCTAGGCGAGAAAGTGCCCTTGATGGACCTAAGTGTCCAAAAAGAAGGGTTCTTGACGAAGTTCAAACAATTGTTTGGGGGATAGAGTTGATAGTGCGATCGCCCTTTTTCCAAAAACCTCTTGACAAACGTATAGCTCCCAATCGGCCGCCACTCGCTGGCATCGACATCACGGTGACACTCTTATGGCAATTCCTATTATCAGCGACCTACTAGAAAAATTCTTTGGGCCACCAGAAGACTCCCACAGCCGCGACGATGTCAAAAGAAGGCTTAAGTTTGTGCTAGCTCATGATCGCTTAGCCCTAGATCCTCAGACGCTAGAAATGATGCGTCAAGAGATTATCGCTGTTGTCTCTCGCTACGTAGAGATCGATTTTGATTCACTAGAATTCTCTCTAGGTACAGATCAGCGGATGACCACCCTAACCGCTAACTTACCTATTCGTCGTATCCGCTCTGTCAACCGTGGTCTAGGTGAGCCTATAGATTTAGAGGTGCCAGCTAGCAACGTCGAGCTGACCTCTCAGTCCGAGACAAAAGCAGCAGGTGCCACAGTTGATAAAGTCGCACCACAAAAGCTTAAGGAAGAAAATCTCAATGAGTCTGATTTAAACAACCAATCGCTAGATATCGATCGAACTGAAACGAGCAGTGAGCCAAACTTACCAGATAATTCCAACTCTAGTGACTCAGAGGTTAGTGACTTAGAGCTTAGTGATTCAGAACCTAACGATCCAAGATCAGGTGATTTGAGCAGCAATTTAGAAGTAGATAATTCAGCCTTAGATGATTCAGCCTTAGATGATTCGGAGCTTAATCAGTCAAAGCGCGAGATATCAAAGTTAGATGATTCAAGCTCAAGTAATTCAGAACTAGACAATCTAGCCAGTGAGCTTCCCAACCAGAAAGGCAAACCAGAAGAAAATAACCAGGCCAAAGAATCCACTCATGAAGTCTCGGATACATCGATTTTAGAAGCATCGGACGAAACTACTATGAGTAAGGTTGAGCCCAGGAACAACGTAGACGTCGGATAAACGGCACGAAATCAATGCTACATCACCAAACAGTTTCCTTAGATCATGCTGCTTTAGCAGACTATTTAGGCCAAAGCGAGAACTTACTAATCATTCAAGATCTAGACGGCGTCTGTATGCCTTTGGTGAACGATCCGCTGAATCGGACCCTTGGCAAAAGCTATCTAAGCGCAACAACACAGTTCGATGAGCATTTCTTCATATTGACCAACGGTGAGCATATCGGCCAGCGCGGACTACAAACTATCATCGAGAGCGCAGTCGGTGGCGCAGCCGTAGCAAAAGAACAAAGGCTTTATCTGCCAGGACTAGCAGCTGGCGGTGTGCAATGGCAAGATCGTAGTGGCGAAGTCAGTCATCCAGGGGTTGATCAAACTGAGCTAGATTTTCTAACGGAGGTGGCTGAACGCATTGAACGGACGCTAGACGATTTTTTGAAGGCACAGCATTCTTTCTCAGAAGCTGAACGAACACGACTTGTAAAGGCATCTGTTTTAGATAACGTCGCTTCGCCAACTGCGAACCTTAATTCTCTCTACCAGGCAATAGTAGGTGAGTTAGAAACTACCCATAGCTCAGATATCGATCGGTTTGTTCAGCTTCAGCAGCATATTGTGACTTTAATGGAAGAACTGTTGCAAGAAGCAGAAGCCGCTGGACTAGCCGATCAGTTCTTCGTTCACTATGCACCAAATCTTGGGCGCGACGGATTTGTTCACGAGGCAGTCTGGTTTGCCGATGCCCAAACGGCAGGTACGACCGATTTTCAGTTCATGCTGCGAGGCGCGGTTAAAGAAGCTGGGGTGCTGTCACTGCTAAACCACTATTTCTTCGTACATACTGGGCATTACCCATTAGGGGTAGATTTCAACGCCAGACAAGCACCGCGATCGCTCGATGACATGCTCAAGCTAGTCGTTCAAAATTTTGAGCGATCGCTTATGCCTACGATTGTAGGGGTAGGCGATACAGTGACTAGTCAGGCCGTAGAACAAAATGGCAAGCTAGAATTCAAGCGAGGGGGAAGCGATCGCAACTTTCTTCAGCTCATCCAAAACATTGGTCAAGCTACCGAAACACCAACGCTGCAGGTATTCGTCGATAGCAGCGGCGGCGAACTTCGCAATCGTCGCCCAGTCAAACTAGGTACTAACAACGAAGGCAGTCCTATCGTATTAGATGGAATTGGCGATCCTAGAGACGAAAGCGATCCATTGACAATCAACGTAGTTTTTCCAAACGGACCAGAAGAGTACTGCCAAATGTTTCAGAGTGCGGCTGGTAAACGAAAAAAATGAGGTTGGGCGAAATATAGCGTCTCTCAATCACCCAAAATCTAGATCTCGGGGATCTAGATCAATAAGTGAAGGCCTCATAGAATAAAGTGTTGAGTGGCTCACAGATTATGTACAGTAGATGGCTTCCCCGATATGTACTTAACATCCCTGCACATCGCTTATGATATCTTTAAACAAGTAGAGAAAAGTATTATCAAGCCACCATGGAAAATAAAACGAAGCTTGTCCCTGTAGAGTCTAATACCACCTCTACTGAACTTGATAGCAAAATCCTCGGCGTCAGCGCTACTCGATACTACAAACCAGAGCCTCGGCTGGGTTTTACGCCCTACGCTGAGCTATGGAACGGACGCTTAGCGATGGTTGGCTTCTTTGTGGCACTAATCTTCGAACTTATATCAGCTCACGCTCTCTAAACAAATCCATCCCCATTGATGGCAATGCGCAGCAAGCATACTCAAAAGGGCTGCGCCTACGTATCATTGCTGTGCGCTTTACATCGTACGGCAGGGACTGCAGCCTTTGGGGGTGTAGTCAGCAAAGTGCGAAAGGCTATACGTATCAAGTACATCTTGGGCTAAGCCCCAAGCTCCCTTCTAAGCAATATCTGGAGGAACTTGCCTTCTTGCATGTTGCGAAAGCCTACTATGAAACATTGCCTTGATATCATCGCGGCGTACCTCTATGGCCTGGTCGCGAGCCTCAGTCTCTATAAAAATTAAACTATCGACCGGGGTGATAGAGGGAAGCTGAAACAGCAGTTGTGCAACAGGCACAGGAATTGCCATCAGATTGGGGGTGCTAGCTGCTAGCTTATCTCCAGCCGCACTGCTCAACGAAGGGTAGGCGTAGATCACTCTCTTTGACTGAGTAGGATTGTCTTTGTGGGCAATCGTTGCCTGTAGCCACTGCCTGTTTGCAGTCTGCAGAATGTAGTACTCCAGATGCTGAAGCTGACTAGCAATATTAGAAATGATAGGTGAAACCACCTGAATAGCTTTCCTGAGATTAGCTTCTGATGGAGCATCCTCAATCAACTTTTGTAGCTGCCGGTCAATAGTCATAGAAACTCATAGAAAGAGCAGCCATGGAAAAGGCGCAGGAAGATCACGTCTAACGAAATTTAATACTTATATGAAAATCTAGTCAGGCTATCTAGAAGAATGTTTGGAAACCTAAGCGATCTGTCTATTCTCATAACTGGTGGTGCTTACTCATTATAGATCTCGGACTATATAGATAGGGATCTTATCGAAAGGTCAACCATCGGGAATCAAGTATAGCTGGTAGTGAAAACGCTTTTTGAACGACTTTCTGAGGAGCTTAGTGTAAAAACTAACGCTTCAATTCGACACTGCTATGAAGTTGCTAAGCGTATTGAGAAAGAAGCGCGTCGTATCTGCATGGAAAGTCAGAGGATCCAGAACTCCGGCGACATAGAAGGTTGGGCAAACAATCTAGCCGGCATTAGACTGACGCAGTGCTTGAGATACGCCGATCTAGGATCTACTAAGGGGCGAATAGAGCTACACAGCAGCTTAAGTGCAATTATCTATCGCTACATAACACCACCCCAAGTTCAGGCTAGCTATCAAGCTCGCATTTTGTTAATAGAAGACTTCTTGCAAAACTTTTATGCGGAAAGTATCAATGCTTTTAGACGTGAGAACGAAGTTGCTCTCACCTACCGACCTCGATCTTTGCTAGAGCTAGCTGAATATATGGCCTACACAGAGCGTTATGCCAAACGTCGAATTCATCTTTCCAAAGGTCGTAGTCAGCAATTGATTATCCTGCGCGCGCAAACCTTCTCAAAGAAACAGCCACCAGAAACCGCAGTAGATATTCAGCAAACCATTGAGGGCACAGAGACAGCCCGTCCTCGAACGGCATCTTCTCAGCGTCTGCGTGAGGAGCTATTGACTGATAAGAGCCGCTTCGAGGAAGAAGAGACAATCAGAGAGCAGGTAGTCGATCAGCTGATGAATTATCTAGTAGCAAAAGGTCAGTGTGACTGCGCTGACTATTTCGCCCTCCGTTTAAACGATCTACCTACTCACAAGATAGAAGATATTCTGCAAATCACCTCTCGAGAGCGAGACTACTTGCAGCAGCGATTCAAATATCATTTACTAAAGTTCTCTTTTGTACACAGCTGGGAACTTGTTCATGAATGGCTAGGGATAGAGCTATGTCAGAATCTGGGACTAACTCCTTACCAGTGGACACACTTTCGGACTGAAATAAACTCAATCCAAGCAGAGATTCTGACACTGAAGCAGAAAAAGCACAGCGATCAGGAAATTTCTAATCAGTTGAACATCACATCAACTCAGCTAAGAAAACAGTGGTTCAATCTATTAGAGAAAGCCTGGGATATTCGAAACGTATAAAAAACTCATTCTCCACTTTTGTTCGCCCTGCCATAGTAATCGATGAAAATTGATTCAAATAGCATTTTCAGTATGCTTTTATAGCCAGTGCGAGATCCTTTCTTTACACTTGCAATACCATGAAGAAACGACTTTGCATCTGCTAAACAATCCGGTTTGAAGGCCAACTCACATGAAGCCTAAAGACAACACATGATTTACTCTATCTACCAACAAGAATAAGGAATACCTTTACTTGTGAAGTTCTAACCTATTGACATCCTCATAGTAGAAATTCCCCTAGTAGAGAGGTATTCGCTCTGGGCACCTTCATTATCTTCAGACTTTCTGTTGCCTTAAGCGGTGCTTTGGATTAGACAGGTTCTTTTAGACAGCTCAGTTAGCTAGCTACGGAGACACCCACGCTTTGCAAGAACGTTTCCATTCTCTAATCAAACAACATTTAATGTTGGAATACGCAAAGAAGCCGCCTCTTTTTCCTTGGGAGTCGGAGCTATGTGAGTACCCAACGGAGGCTGACCTTGCTAGTGCAGATAGTGCTATGTCGACAGACGAAGCGATCGCGCTATGGAAACAGCATCTGAGTTCACTCGACGTGCCTAAACTGTTACCGGAGTCAGTACTCAGTGCTTTAATCAGGCAATGTCAAAATATCATCCGACCACCCGCCCAGCGAGGAATTCAATTGGTTCGCGTGGTTGAACCATTCTTTCCCGTTCAGAACAGTACATTAGAGTCCATTGCCAATATCGTCCTAGCACCGGTCTATCGTTCTGACAATGAGACCAAAGCCGCTGTGCTAGAGCAAATCACTAAGCTAGCTAATGATTATGATTCTGCTAGTGTAGAACAGCAGATTGCACTGCTGATGATAGCGGCTCAAGAAATGCTGGAGGCGATGACGCTATCGCTGTCTAAGCAAAAGCCTGAAGACACCCGAGAGTGGATAACGGCTCACGGTATGATGAGACTATCTACCAAGTACATAGCAACCGCTAAAAACCGGCTCACGATCACTGCTATGCTACCGAAAGCCGGTCATTTGCGACTACTGTGCAATGGCAGTGTGGAAAAGCAGACATTTTGCTCGCAGCCTGATTTGCTAGCGTTAAGTTGGCATATACCTAACTTCGAGAAGACTTATCTACTTGAAGTCTTCTTAGATACTGAAGATACTGAAAAAACAACCCTGAACTTTGTAGTCAGACTCGAGTCGTCCGACGATGAAGAGCTACCAGGACCTATGTCCTTCAGCTCGTGATTTCGTAGGGTTCGTCATAGAACTAGTCTTGCAACATCGCCTTTGCAAAGAAACTGTTCCGCTATCTCTCTGAGAGTAATCCCAGTAAAACTCAGGATGTAGTCAGAATGAGGAGAGTACTTTCCTTAATTGTGTTTTCTCAACTGAGATCTTCGCCTTGATAAGGTCTGATCCGGTCTACTAAAGCAGACTTTTTTCCACAGTAGGAAAACTATTGACCTTCTATCGCGTACGGCATCAGTAGCTAGTTATCAGCTCGACCAATTGTTAGCGTCTGTTTATATATGACGATGAACAGCTCCTTTCACGAGCTGTTAGGAGTATCGCTGCTGACAGAAGTAGCGTTACAATCGTTACCTGCAATTAGCGTTTGTCGCGATATCGTTGAACGCAATTCTATTGTCAAAGATAGCGCCGACGTTTGTTCCCTTTGAAATTCCTATTCTTTAAAAATTGCCGACCATGACGTCTCAAACCTTAACGCCCGCAGCTTCACCGGCTTTCTCTATGCCAGAAAAACCTGGCTTTGAATCAACCGAATTTGACCAAAATGTGATGGCGACCTATGCTCGCTTTCCAATTGCGATGGAGCGCGGCGAAAGATGTCGTCTATGGGATTTGGAAGGGCGTGAGTATCTTGATTTTGTAGCGGGCATTGCTACTTGTGCGCTGGGTCATTCTCATCCGGCGATGATCAAAGCGGGAAATGCGCAATTGCAGAAGCTTCAGCATGTCTCGAATCTGTATTACATTCCTGAGCAAGGAGCACTCGCACAGTGGCTAATTGATCATTCTTGTGCCGATCGCGTATTCTTCTGTAATTCAGGTGCAGAAGCGAATGAAGGCGCTATTAAGCTGGCCCGCAAGTATGGACACACTAAGCTAGGAATAGAAGCGCCTATCGTAATTACGGCGAAATCAAGCTTTCATGGGAGAACGCTAGCCACCGTCACGGCGACCGGACAGCCTAAGTATCAGAAGAACTTCAACCCCTTGATGCCTGGATTTTACTATGTGCCGTACAACGATATAGAGGCGTTGAAAGCCGCTATAGAAGAGCTTGATGCCGACCAGCGTCAGGTTGCGGCTGTGATGCTTGAGCCGATGCAAGGGGAAGGCGGTGTTTGTCCTGGTAATCCCGTGTATTTTAAGCAGGTGCGGCAGCTCTGTGATGAGCTAGGGATTTTGCTGATTCTAGATGAGGTACAAGTAGGGATGGGCCGTACAGGTAATCTGTGGGGCTATCAAACGGTCGGGGTAGAACCTGACGTATTTACCTCTGCTAAGGCGCTAGGAGGCGGTATTCCGATTGGAGCGATTCTGACGAAGAGTCACTGCGATGTGCTGCGCCCTGGGGAACATGGAAGTACATTTGGGGGAAATCCCTTTGCCTGTGGGGTGGCCATGGCGGTATGTCAGACACTAGAGCAGGAGAATGTGCTAGAGAATGTGCGATCGCGTGGCAAACAGCTCAGAAAAGGGCTAAAGGCGATCGTTAATAAATACCCGAACCTATGCAAAGGCGTTCGAGGCTGGGGCTTGATTAACGGCTTAGTTTTAAACCCGGATAGCGATATTGCCGCGATCGATATTGTCAAAGCCGCACTTGAAAAAGGACTGTTAGTTTTGCCAGCAGGAACACAGGTAGTTCGACTCGTTCCACCACTGATCGTGACCGCGGATGATGTGGATAAAGCGCTTAGCCTGATTGATGAAACATTAGCAGGCCTCTCCAAGTAGGATCGCGCCAGGTCTCTAGCTAATTTCTAGTAGCCAGTTTCTAGCAGTGCACCCTGATGAACCGTCAGAATCTGTGACTGCTCAAGCCATTTGGCATCAAAGGCACCAAGATGAGTCGTTGTAATCAGGGTTTGAAATCGATCTTCAATCGTTTCTAGCAGCTGATTTTGACGCTTGAGATCTAGTTCAGCTAATACATCATCTAGCAATAGCAGCGGTGGTTCACCAATCACCGCTTCAATCAGCTCTAGTTCTGCTAGCTTTAAGGCGAGAACCAAAGTTCTTTGCTGACCTTGCGACCCGTACTGGCGAGCGGGCGTGTGATTAATCGAAAAGTCAATATCGTCTCGATGGGGACCAGCGAGTGAGGTGCGCTGATGATATTCGGCGATCGCTCGCGATTTTATCTTTTCAAAGAAAACCTGTTGAATATGATCAGGATCGTCAAGCTGCGCGTCTTCTACTGAATCCTTTTTAGGGTCTTTCAACAACAGCGTCTCTTCTGTCGATAAGCCTGCTTCTGTCGATAGACCTGTTGTAGAGACAGTCGTAGAAATATTGGGCTGATAGGTAATCATCAATTGCTCTGCATCACCGCTAATCGCTCGGTGCCAGGCCTGAGCCAATGGAATCAAACGCTGTAGCCCGCGCGATCGACGCCTGATCACTCTAGTCCCAGCTGCCACCAGCTGCGCATCCCACAGCGCCATTTGCGTAGAGTCGAAAGGCTGACTATTCTCTTCATCAGTGTGCTGTTTGATAAAAGCGTTACGCTGTTTTAGAACCTGATTGTATTGCTGCAAAATATAGGCATAGACAGGCTCTAGCTGAGTCAGTAGCGTGTCTATCCAGCTGCGTCGCTCGCCGGGTCCACCGCGCACCAAATCGATGTCTAGACTAGAAAATTGAACTGCGTTGAGAGAGCCTAGGAAATCTTGCTGACGCTTGAGCGTTTCACCATTGAGGATAGTGGCTCTGCGCCCGCCGTTACGTAGAACTAGATTGAGTTCACTAGGGCCAAGCTCTTTTTGAAGCTGGGCTTTGATATGGGCGGTCTTTTTGCCTTCTCCAACCAAGTCGCGATCACGACTCGTTCGATGGGATTTCAAGGTTGCTAGCAACTCCACTGCTTCTAGCAGGTTAGATTTTCCCTGGGCGTTATCTCCTAGCAGAATCGTCTTGGGTGCGCCAAAAGCTACAGATTGGCTGCTGTAGTTGCGAAAGTTCTGCAAATAGAGGTGCTTAAGGAACATGCTCTTCAGTTTAGAGTAAGCGGGAATAGCCAAGTGCAGATGCGTGGCAAAATCAGCGGGAGTTTCAAAGCATTGTTCAAAGCATTGATAGAAGCGTTAGGACGGTGGGGTATCGAAGGGTGGGTTGATCCCTGGTTGGGACTATGGAGTCTACTGTTCGCGAGCTGCGTTGCAAACTTAGACTTTCATCGGCGCTTTCAAAACTCTATTCGCAGTGCGCCTCGACTTGATCCGCTAGAGGGCTTTCCGACCAAGCTACCAAGTGTGAGTGTCATTATCCCGGCTTATAACGAGGTAGACAACATCGCAGAGTGCATGGAATCAGTACTGGCAAATGCGCTACCGGATGGTTCACAGATGAAGCTGATTGTGGCAGATGATGAGTCGAACGATGGCACCCAACTGGTCGCAGACAAGATTGCTGAAAACGACGGTCGAGTGAAGGTGCTCACGGTGCTGCCGCGCCCTACTGATCAGCCCTGGCGCGGTAAAAACTGGGCCTGCGTGCAGGCAGCTAAGGAAGTGGAAGATAGCGAATATGTCTTGTTTATTGATGCGGATGTCCGGTTAGGTGAGAATGCGATCGCCTGCGCCTTAACTAACGCTCAAACCTACAATAGCGATCTCCTTAGCTGTGCTCCTAAGCTTATCTACGGATGCTTTTCAGAGTGGCTGGTTCAGCCCCTAATGGCGCTACTGATTGCAGTCGGGTTCAGCTTTGAAGGTGTAAACGACCCGCAGCAGCTTGATAAGGCAGCAGCAGCAGGACCATTTATGCTGTTTCGGACAGCCGCATACAAAGAGATTGGTGGACACGCAGCCGTTGCCAGCATTGCAGTAGAAGATTTTGAACTCGCGAAGGTAATCAAAGCAAGTGGGTTTAAACTACGCTACGTCCTAGGGACTGATGCTGTGAGCGTTCGGATGTATCGTTCGTTCGCAGCTCTATGGGAAGGATGGACAAAAAATTTCTATATCGCTGGGGGACGCAATCCATTTTTGACAGTGGCTTCATCTGTTGTGATCGCTCTTCTTTTTGTGGTGCCCTGGCTTGGCATTGCAACCAGTCTACTGGGACTTGCTCTAGGTGCGCCCGCTGCTAGCATCGCACTGGGGCTTTCGGTTTTGGCAGTGGCGCTTCAGGTGTTTATGCGCCTGGCATCGGCTCGAACCATTGATGAGCCACCAAGATATCTGTATTTAAGCTGGTTAGGAGGAGGGATTATCAGCGTGATTGCCCTCGTTTCGATGATCAAAACAGAGACAGGTTGGGGATGGACTTGGAAGGGGCGATCGCTCGCCGCAAAGGCATCTCCAATCGCCGAAACTTAGCAGAAAATCTGTGGTGGGCTGCATCTTTTACGAGCCTTAGAAATATCTCGATCCCCTTGCAGCAAACCGTGCAGCCGATGCTACAATACTCAAGCGAAAGCGATGGGGTGTCGCCAAGTGGTAAGGCAGCGGGTTTTGGTCTCGCCATTCCTAGGTTCGAATCCTAGCACCCCAGCTCTATAATCTAAGCCGTTCCTAGTCAGTGCCTCTCTAGTGGTTCTTGCAGCCAGGAGCGGCTTTTGTACTACATAGCTCCTTTATTAGACAGCTCCTTATTTAATCAATCATTAGATGGAAGGCACTCAAGCTAAAAGTACAACGATGCAGTATTCTGCTGCGGTGATGCGGCGTGCCGAAAGGGCCGTACGGTGCTCTCCCTTTTATCTAAAGCTACTGGCGGCGATGCGCGACCACAGTGTCAGCGTACCTACTATTGCAGAGGACAGTGGTGCTATCAAAGGCTATACGCAGAAGCCACTTACCGATGTCTCAACCGAAAGAGAACTTATGTGGCTTGCCTCAGTTGGCATCTTGCGCCGAGAGGTCGATGGCCAAGGTCTAACAGATAGCTTTCGACTGACTCCTTTGGGCCGTCAGCTTGTGGAAGATTGGCAGAACAACGGCTGCATAGAGAAAAGGGCTTCTATCGCTGACTCCCTCCAAAATGCTGTTATTCGATGGCTGAGGCTACCGGACTGGCTAGTTTGATGCTAAACGTTGATTTAGTGAACGTATTCACTGCATGTGACCCTGGCCAGTGTGAGTAGCTTCGAAGTATCTATTGACGTATCTAGTGATGCGTAAATATACGTAACTATTACCCTAAGTATTAGAACAAGCATCAGATTGTTCCTTTTTTCCGGCTCACGATGACCAAGTTTGGGTAATGTGAGGGATGTAGAAATAAACGAGGGGCATTAAGTGGTGAAGTCAATAATGGTAGTGGGTACGACCTCCCATGCAGGTAAATCCATGTTAGTGACTGCCCTTTGTCGCATCTTAAGTCGTAAGGGCTGGCGAGTTTCTCCGTTTAAAGGCCAGAACATGGCGCTAAACTCGTATGTCAGCACTACCGGAGCTGAAATTGGCTATGCCCAAGCAGTACAGGCATGGGCAGCGGGCGTCTCACCCCAAGCGGAGATGAATCCCATTCTGTTAAAGCCACAGGGGAATCAGACTTCACAGGTTGTTCTCAAAGGGCGAGTGATTGGCACAACAACGGCTCAAAGATATTACGAAGAATTCTTTAGTGCTGGCTGGCAGGCCATTCAAGAAAGCATTGCTCGGTTAGGTCAAGAGTTTGACCTGTTAGTTTGTGAAGGTGCTGGCAGTCCTGCTGAGATTAACTTGAAGCACCGCGATCTAACAAACATGCGAGTGGCTTCTTATCTAAAGGCACCGACTATTCTCATTGCAGATATCGAGCGCGGCGGCGTCTTCGCCCATATTGTCGGTACCTTAGAGCTGTTAGAACCAGACGAACGAGCCTTAATAAAGGGCATCGTAATCAATAAGTTTCGGGGCCAACGCTCTATCTTACAGCCAGGAATCGATTGGCTAGAAAAGCGGACAGGAATCCCGGTGATTGGAGTTATCCCATGGATTGACGAGGCCTTCCCCGCAGAAGATTCGCTTTCTTTACTAGAGCGAACGATTAACAAAGCTCAATCTGAAATTACGGTAGCTGTGATTCGACTGCCGCGCATCTCCAACTTCACCGATTTTGATGCGCTAGAAGCTGAGCCTTCGGTGACCGTTAAATATTTGTCGCCACGCGATCCATTAGGCTATCCAGATGCCGTGGTCTTGCCGGG
Organism: Synechococcus sp. PCC 7335; assembly: GCF_000155595.1. Lineage (NCBI taxonomy): Bacteria > Bacillati > Cyanobacteriota > Cyanophyceae > Synechococcales > Synechococcaceae > Synechococcus > Synechococcus sp. PCC 7335. Next base: position 16,229 of record NZ_DS989904.1, read on the forward strand.
GACAAAAACAACAATTGCCGACCTGTTGATCCTACAGCAAACTGGGATGGCAGAAGCCCTGAAAAACTATGCCGCGGCGGGCGGTACGGTTATGGGCATTTGTGGCGGATTTCAGATCATGGGACAGATGCTAGCTGACCCTGAAGGCTTAGAAGGTCAAGAAGGCCGGTTTAACGGATTGGGGCTGTTGCCACTGCGGACCGTCATCACCAATCAAAAGGTCGCTCGACAGCGGACAGTGACCTCTAAATATCCGCAAGAAGGGTTACCGGTCATCGGCTATGAAATTCATCAGGGAAAAACTCAGCTCGTGATGGCAACCGAAGAAGATAGCGAGAATACATTCATGCCAATATTTGATGATCGCAGCTTGGGTATTGTCGATGGTGAACAGTCAGTATGGGGCACCTATCTACACGGCATCTTTGATAACGGGCCTTGGCGACGGGCGTGGCTAAATCGGTTACGACAGCAGCGTGGGTTAGGCTCTATGCCCACAGGAATTGCTAATTACCGAGAACAGCGTGATAGTTTGCTTACTAGCTTAGCTGTCACCATTGAAGAATACATCGATCTATCACCGATCATAGGCTGAGCTATGAGCCTTAAGTAATGGATGAGGAAGACATAGTCCAACTGTCAGCTACGATCAACAGCTAGCTATTAAAACCGGCGGATATCGTCTAGGCTTTTATTGACCATTTTAGGTAGACGTGTGACCATTAGCTCAGTTGTCCTTTTATCTATAGCGGGTCTGTTTTCGGGCATTTTAGCGGGTTTCTTAGGTATCGGTGGCGGTACGTTGTTGGTGCCCGTTTTACTACAGCTTGGGTTTGAAAGCCATGCAGCAACCGCGACTAGCAGCTTAGCGATTCTGGTGACTTCTACTACCGGCAGTGCTCAAAATTGGCGGATGGGCTACTTGGACCCTAAGCAGATTTTACTGCTGGGCATACCAGCTGCGATCGCAGGCTTCTTTGCTGCCTTACTAGTAGATGGTGTGCCTCAATACTGGCAGCTATTTGGGTTTGGCTTGTTGATGCTAAGCAACCTGTACTTGGTATCGCTCAAAAAAAGAGTCATTCAAAAGGCACAGTCTCGGGAATCTAAAGCGGTGGCAGCTCCAGCGATCACCCCGGGGATAGCTCGGACGATCACTGGAACAATTTCAGGATTTATGGCAGGGCTATTTGGCGTAGGCGGCGGCGTGATCTTAGTGCCGCTGCAGATTTTGCTGCTAGGTGAAGGTATTAAAACAGCGGTTCGAACTAGCCTTGGCGTCATCGTCATCACCTCTATTTTTGTCTGTATTGGCCACGCTATCCAAGGCAATATTCGTTTAATTGAGGGGTTACTTCTGGGGCTCGGTGGTCTAGTCGGTGTGCAAATTAGCACTAGATTCCTGCCGCGACTGAGCGATCGCACCGTGACCCAGCTATTTAGGGCGCTCTTGATTGTGCTTTCTATCTACACCTTTTGGAAGGCATGGTCGCTCTACACAGCGGGCATTGCATAAAGGCGGCAGTAGTCGGGGCTGACTTTATGCTTCGCAAATCTTTCGAGCTAAAGCAATGTCAAGATACTGAGCATCACCGACTTCTCCAAAGACAACTTTAAAGGGCTCATCAGGTTCACCGAGATCACTGATGACTAGCGCCGCTTTTGAGAAGTCTTGAGTGTGCGTGTAGTCATTGACAGTGACGATGGTTTTAAGGCCTGTTTGAGTAGCAGAGAGCAGACCATTGTTAGTATCTTCAAAAGCAAGGCAGTTTTCGGCTGGTAGGTTCAGATGCGATATGGCGTATTCAAAAACATCAGGAGCAGGCTTTTTGTGAGGAACCATATCACCGGCGGCAATGACTTCAAACCAGTCTAAGCTTTCTGTGCCAAGCGTACTGGCAAGCAAAGCTTGAACATTAGCGGGTGTTGTTGTTGTTGCGATCGCCAATCTCACGCCCTTTTCTCTAGCCTCACTCAGCAATCGTTCTACACCTGGTCGCAAAGGAATCCGTCCCTCTATTGCATACTGCGTGTAGTACTTTGTCTTGGTGGCGTGCAAAGACCGGACGAATTCAGTCAAATCAGCAAATCCTTCTGGCAAGACGAAATCGGGTTTGGACTCGATAAAAGCGCGAATTCGCTCCTTACCCCCCGAGACTTCTAGCAGCTCTCCATAGCGCTCTGTTGACCAGTGCCAATCGAGCCCCGCGTCGACAAAAGCTTGATTAAACGCGGGCCGGTGGCCGTCACGTTCTGTCTCAGCTAGTGTGCCATCGACATCGAAGATCAGTGCTTTGAGTTCGGCCACGCGGTCGCTCCAATAAAACAAGTCTAGAGTTGATCTTATAGCATCTATAGGACGGGCACCCTAGGACATAATGCGACTAGGAGAACGGTTGTGGCGTCAGAAAGAGCATATTGGCTAGCATGGTCGCAAGTTAAGCATGTAGGACCGGTGACGATCAAGCGGCTATGGGAGCACTTTGGCACTCTAGAACTCGCTTGGCAGGCAACCGCCAGTGAGCTGCTAAAGGTCGATGGGATTGGACTGTTGAGCGCTGAGCGAATTGTGAGCGTGCGATCCAAGCTAAATCCTGAACAGCTACTTGTTGAGCACGAAAAGAAGAACAAAGCTTTTTGGACGCCTGTAGATGCGGATTATCCAGCGCTACTATTTGCAATCAACGATCCGCCGCCGGTTCTCTACTATCGTGGCAGCCTGCGACTGAGCGATCTGAATAGATTAACAGTAGGGATAGTGGGAACGCGCCGACCTTCTACCTATGGCAAGCGCTGGACGCAAAGGCTGAGTCAGCGGCTATCGCAACAAGGGGCGGTGATCATTTCTGGGTTAGCAGCCGGGATTGATACCGAAGCACATACAGGCTGTCTGTATCAGCAAGGACTGACGGTGGCAGTGGTAGGAACGGGTGTGGATATCGTCTATCCGGCTCGGAACCAAAGCCTCTATCAGCAGGTGGTCGAAAATGGCCTAGTAGTCAGCGAATATCCAGATGGGACCGGACCGGACAGAACGCATTTTCCGCAGCGAAATCGGATCATTGCCGGACTAAGCCGAGCGATTTTGGTAACGGAGGCTCCAGCAAGATCAGGAGCCTTGATCACAGCACGATTGGCAAATGACTATGGTCGGGAGGTGTATGCGCTGCCAAGCGCGCTGGGCAACGAGCAGGGGGAGGGATGTCTTCGCCTAATCGCTGAAGGAGCGCAGATCATTCTAGGTGAGCAGGTTTTGATGGACACATTGGAAAAACTACCGGCGGTAGACTCATCCGCAGTTCCTAATCGCACTGTTTCTAGTCAATCAGATCTTCTTAAAAAAACAACCTCTGAAAAAGTCAGTTCTAAAAGAGATATAGACACCAAGGCTGTAGGAAATTTAGAAACGTCGGAGGCGCTTGAGATCAATTCAACCGACTTAAAGAAAGCTATTTCAGAGCTAACGCCTGTCCTGGCCAATGTGCTGGAGGCAGTAGCCATCGAGCCGACGATAGTTGACTATATTGTTCAGCAGACTCAGATGGAGACGGGCATCGTGCTTAGTGCACTATTCCAGCTAGAGCTATCGGGAATGGTGATTCAGCTACCAGGTATGCAATATCAGCGCGCATAGCTAAAAAACACTATTTTCTTGCGCTACAGCCAAAAGGTCTATGGAGGTGATCGGCTGTAAATTCAATCAGGTTGTCATTTATCTAGAATCAATGTGTTAGAGAATGACACCGAGCAATTAGCGTAGAGATAGGTTGGCTAGCATCGCCGTGATTGTTCTCGAAGTGTCTGGAGATGGCAATCAGCACTCGAAGCCTGATATAAAGTCTTGATCGTCTTTGCTTGTTTGATTTGTCCTTTTCGCTTGTTTGATTTCTTGTCCCTTCTTGGCCTGTCTCAATGGCTTCCGCAATCCGCCGTGCTCGGCCTGCTCTCGATTTCATTCCGCCTAAGTACAGTCCACTGCTGCGACGCGTGATAGGACCGTTAATGCCTATATGGACTACCTGGCAGACAAACTTAGCTGAAGTAGAATCACATAATGTAGAAACTTTAGCCAAGCTCTATCACGAGTTTGAGTCAGGAAAAACTCGGTTATTGTTGGCTTTTCGCCATCCGAATCCAACTGATCCTTATGTGCTTAGCCATTTACTCTGGCGGGATTTGCCACAGACAGCCAAACAAATGGGTGTGCCCGTAGGAACAACGCACGCTCATTTTATCTACGATCGCGGAATTCCGCTGTGGGCCGGTGGCTACCTAGGCTGGCTGTTTTCTAGGCTAGGAGGAGTGCCCATTCAAAGAGGTAAGTTGGATCTGCAAGCGCTGAAAACAGCACGAGATCTGTTCGTGAACGGTCAGTTCCCCCTAGCAGCAGCCCCAGAGGGCGGCAATAATGGTCACAACGAAATTGTCAGCCCGCTAGAGCCAGGAGTTGCCCAGCTAGCGTTCTGGTGTCAAGAAGATCTCATTGAGCAAGCGCGAGATACTAGCGTAGTAATTTTGCCATTGGGCATTCAATACCGCTATATAGAAGAGCCTTGGCAAGCAGTAGAGTCAATGATGAGTCGGCTAGAGGCAGAAAGCGGACTAGAGCCTACGAGCGGGCTAGATCTATACGGACGGCTCTACCGACTAGCAGAGCATTTGCTGACGCTGATGGAAGACTATTATCAGGAGTTCTATAGAGTAACGTTCAAGAGGGGGGATGAGTTTACAGAATCGATGGATGCTAACGATTTGCTGGCGACTCGGCTGCGATCGCTGATCGATGAAGCCCTCAAAGTAGCAGAGCACTACTTTGGTTTACGCCCGAAAGGCTCAACCATTGACCGCTGTCGTAAGGTAGAACAAGCTGGGTGGGACCGCATCTTTCGAGGCGAAACAGAAACACTCTCCCCGGTGGAGCTAGGACTTGCCAATCGAGTCGCAGAAGAGGCCGATCTGCGAATGTGGCATATGCGCCTAGTTGAAAGCTTTGTCGCTGTCACGGGTCACTATGTCAAAGAGCATCCGAGCGCTGATCGGTTTGCGGAGACCGCTTTGCTGCTAAGAGATATGGTGGAGAAAATCAAGCGTAATCAAAACAGTCAGCCGGTCGTGTCAGGGCTGCCGCTAGGACCGCAGAGAGCGATCGCCACCGTTGGCGAACCAATTATGGTGGGGCCTCTGTTTGCTAGCTATAAGGCAAAAAGACGACAGGCGATCACATCGCTCACAGCGAAGCTGCAAGAACAGATGGAGTCATTGATTCTAACGTGACTTCATCTATGCTTCGGTGATAGCAATCCTGACCTAGGACTAGAATCCTGAGGTGATCTAGATAATTTATCTTTGGTTCTACAGCTTTAATCACTTAGCTAAAGGCATCATCTTCTCAGCAATTACCGCGTAAAAAGGATCGCCACCGCCAAGACCCATCATTTGTAGAATAGCGGGCGCTTCTGATTTGTTGATCACAGTTTCGATATTGCCAAAACCAGGAACAGACTCAAAGTAGCGCTTCACCAGTTCAACCCGGCTCGCTTCGCTACCGTCTCGCCAAAGTGCGATCGCCTTCTGATAAAACATTCGATTAGAGAAACTAAAAATTGCGATTCCACCAGGCTTTAGGACGCGATAGACTTCTGCAAACACCTGTTCAGGATACTGAATATATTGAACAGAAACGGTGTTGATCACCGCGTCAAAAGAACAATCTTCTAAAGGGAGAGTTTGGTTCTCGTTCAGGTTTTGCACAAAATAGTGATCGAGCTGTTTGTTGCGAGCAAGTTCTTCGGCATTCAGCCCATGTCCTTCAACATAGTCGTAGTCGATATCGCCTGGGAGATGGGAAACCCAGCTGCTCATCATATCGAAAACACGGCTATTTGCAGGGATGCGATCGCGATACAGCTTTGTCAACTGAGCAATAAATCCTTCATCGACGTGGGTGACAAATCTAGGCTGTGCGTAAAACAGGGAATCATCCGAGGGATCGAGTTTGTTTCTTTGTGTGGTTTCTAACAGCATCAATAAAGGCGTAGGTGAATTCTCTTTTAGTGTAGAGAATTGTGAGTGGGTCCGCAGCGAATAGAGTGGCTACCAAAGCGATACGTTGAGACTTATTGCAGCGATTGTGGTCCTAGTCCTTTTTTATAGCAATGGTCGGATGCATACTCTGCGAGAAGGCAAAGCCTACGGTCATTGCTAGACCACTTAGCTCTTCATGCATCAAGGGTTTCAGCCCTAGAAAATGTGTAGAGCTAAGTAGCGAAAATTATAGTAGTGTGCATAGAGTGTTCTTTTATCTCTTTTTTAGGATTAGCTGCTTCATAATTGCCTATATCTCTAGCATTTAGACTCTAGCGTTTAGACACAATCCCTCCAGGTGACCCTCCTATGACCGATTCCCCTACGTCTCAAAATCCCGATGGATCTTCACGTAGCGAGGCTGACTATGCCCTAGAAAAAGAGGCCAGGCTACCTTTGACTGGCTGGCAGCAAGAAGTCGATCAGGGTCTGACGTTTGGTTTAGAAGCAGCTGAAAGTATTCGCGATCGCTCCATTCCCACCTTTTCTAGGGGTGAGCTGCCTCACTATGCTGGTATCACTACTTTTCTCAAAGCACCCTACGTAGAAGATGTCCGTCAGGTTGGAAACTATGATGTCGCTATCGTCGGCGTACCCCACGATTCTGGTACCACCTACCGTCCCGGTACGCGCTTTGGGCCGCAGGGCATCCGTCGTATCTCGGCGCTGTATACCCCCTACAACTTTGAGCTAGGTGTCGATTTACGAGAACAGATCACACTGTGCGATGTAGGCGACATTTTCACTATTCCAGCGAACAACGAAAAGTCCTTCGACCAGATCTCTAAGGGAATTGCCCACATCTTCAGCTCTGGTGCGTTTCCAATTATTCTAGGCGGAGATCATTCCATCGGCTTTCCCACTGTTCGCGGTGTCTGCCGTCACCTAGGCGATAAGAAAGTAGGCATTATCCACTTTGATCGCCATGTCGATACTCAAGAGACCGATCTAGATGAGCGAATGCATACCTGCCCTTGGTTCCATGCCACCAATATGGCGAATGCGCCTGCTAAAAATCTGGTACAGCTAGGCATCGGCGGTTGGCAAGTTCCGCGCCCAGGGGTCAAAGTATGTAGGGAGCGAGCAACTAACATCTTGACCGTCACTGACATCACAGAAATGGGGCTAGACGCAGCCGTAGACTTCGCGCTAGAACGGGCAATGGATGGCACCGATTGCGTCTATATCAGCTTTGATATTGACTGTATTGATGCGGGTTTTGTACCTGGAACAGGCTGGCCTGAGCCGGGTGGTTTACTGCCTCGCGAAGCGCTTTATATGCTAGGCAAAATTGTCTCGAAAGCGCCCGTTTGCGGCTTAGAAGTTGTTGAAGTATCGCCCCCTTATGATATCAGCGATATCACGTCGCTGATGGCAACTAGAGTCATCTGTGATACGATGGCGCACTTGGTGCTTTCGGGCCAACTACCTAGAGCTGGCAAACCAGACTACATTCATGAAGAGGCTGATATGAGCCTTGGCAGTAGCTGGGAATGAGCAGTCAAGAAAGCAGCAAACTCATGGCGGTTTGAGTAGATCATGCATGAAACCGATATGACCAAAGCGCTCATCTTTACTGTTAAAGGTTGGCTAGCTGAGCAACCTGGGCATCCAGCTGTTGAACGAGTGCATCTAACAGTAGGTGAGTTCACTTGTGTAGAGCCGGTTAGTCTGAAGTTTGCGTTTGAGGCGCAAACGCAAGGGACGTTTTTGGACGGTGTGGAACTGGTGATTGACGAAACTCCCTTGATCGCATTTTGTCATCGGTGTCAGCACGAGTACAGGCCGCAGATAGGATTGCAATATGCTTGTCCATCTTGCCAATCGCCGATGGATGATATTCGTTCTGGGCGAGAACTAAAGATTGGTCGGGTAGAGTTTTCCGTTTAGAGCCGTTTAGAGAAAAGTAACCGTATGCATCAGACATTTGACGCCGCTTTAGAGCTAAATTTGCTTCATGCCAATCAGCACGGGGCCGACCAAAATCGCGATCGCCTAAACGCATGGGGCATCACCTGCCTCAACTTGATGAGTTCTCCAGGATCAGGCAAAACTCAGCTACTAGAACAGACATTGAAGCTGCTACAGGCTGAACTGCGAATGGCGGTGATAGAAGGAGATATGACCACTCAGCTAGATGCCGATCGGCTGCGCCAGCACAACGTGCCGGTGATCGCCATCAATACAGGCCGGGCTTGCCACCTAGACTCCAAGATGGTTGCCGGTGGGCTGCATCAGTTTTCTCATGAACAGCAGCCTGAAAAATTTGACCTAATGTTTGTTGAGAACGTAGGTAACCTGGTGTGCCCTGCCGAGTTTGAAGTAGGAGAGCATGCCAAAGTTGCGCTGCTAAGCATCACAGAGGGTGAAGACAAGCCGCTTAAGTATCCCATTATGTTCCGAGAGGCGGACTGTCTATTGATTGCGAAGACAGATCTAGCCCCCTATCTAGATGTTGACATCCAAAAAATCGTCAAAAATGTACGTCAGCTAAATTCTAAGGTAGTCATTATCCCGGTTTCAGCTAAGACAGGAGAAGGGTTGGATGTATGGTGTGACTGGATCAAACAGTGCATTGTCAATCAGAATCATACTTCTAAAAGCGTAGCCGCACGATAGGCTAACGCCTTCTACCCAAGCGCTACGGAACATACCTTGGTACTTAGCAGTTTGATAGTCAGTAAGTAACTGGTAGCATTCGCTACCATGCGTGGTTGCGTTTTTCGGCACCATACATCGCTGTACTTTCAATTTCTTGCCTTACGTTTTTATATGAAAAGACGTCAGCTTATCTCGCTGTGCTTAGCCTTCTTCTGCACTCTATTTTTCACAATTGGCTGCGGAGGCCCATCCGCGGATAGCGGCGAGAGTGAGCCAGGAAGTGAAGCGGCTAGCGAACCTGCTGGTGAGGCGATCGTGATTGGATACAGCAACTGGGCTGGCTGGTGGCCCTGGGCGATCGCGCAAGAAGAAGGTTTATTTGCGGCCAATAACGTCAACGTTGAGATGCGCTGGTTTGATGGCTATGTTGAATCAATGGAGGCGTTTGCGGCCGGTCAGCTAGATGGCAACTGTCAAACGCTCAATGACACGATTTCATTCGCAGCCGAGGCCGTCAATGGAGAGGTGGCGGTTCTAGTCAATGACAACTCTGCAGGCAATGACAAAATCATTGTGACTGAGGAGATCAACTCGGTTGCTGATTTGGTCGGCAAGCAGGTTGCGGTAGAAGAAGGCGTCGTGGATGACTTTCTGCTAACGCTTGCTTTAGAAGAAGAAGGATTTTCTCGAGAGGATGTTGAGATTGTGCCGCTAGAAACCGGGGCAGCAGCGGCGGCATTTGCCGCTGGGCAAGTAGATGCTGTGGGCGCTTTTCCGCCTTTTTGGCTAACCGCTTTAGAGCGCGAAGGCAGTAAAGAGCTATTGTCATCTAATGATTTCCCAGGGGCCATTCCCGACCTACTCGTGATGAGCCAAACCATCATTGATGAACGGCCTGAAGATGTACAGGCGATCGTCAATACCTGGTTTGATACGCTGGCGTTTATGGAAGAGAACCCCGAGCGCGCTGACGAGATTATGGCGGCTAGAGCCGATGTCACGGTAGAAGAGCTACAGCTATTCAAAGAAGGCACTCGGATGTTTACGATAGAAGACAACTTGGAAGCCTTTAGCGACGGTGATGATATCAAGCATTTGTCTGCTGCTGCTGAGGAAATGGCGGAGTTCATGGTAGGGGTTGGGTTTATTCCAGAAGCACCTGATCTAGAAGCGATTTTAGACGATCAGTTTGTTACCGCCTATGCGGAAGCTCAATAGATGAGTGTAGAATCTGGCTCTGCTTATTCGCCCATCACGCTGCTAGCTAAGCGTAAAAGCATGCAGCCTAAGCTGTTTTGGCGACTAGGTGAGCCGATTCCGTCTGGTCTAAATTGGGGGCTGCGGACGGCTTCTGTTGTGGTTCCGATTTTTCTTTGGTGGCTACTAGCCAATAGCGGTCTAGTTAATCCCAAATTTTTGCCTTCTCCAGTTGAGGTGATTGCTGCGTTTGGCAGACTATGGGAAAAAGGGCTATTCATTGATGATGTGACGGCAAGTGTCAGGCGAGTTGGTATTGGATTCTTGCTATCCGCCATCATCTCGGTACCTTTAGGAATTGGCATGGGAGCGTTTGCGGCAGTGCGATCGCTGCTTGAGCCACTGATTGGCATCGTTCGCTACATGCCTGCGCCTGCTTTTATCCCACTGCTCATTATCTATCTGGGTTTAGATGAAGCGCCGAAGATTGCTCTGATTTTTATTGGGGTGATCTTCTTTAATACGCTGATGATTATGGACGCGGTGAAGTTTGTTCCAAAGCACCTGCTAGAGGCAACCTATACGCTCGGCGGCTCGCGCGCCCAAACGCTTTTACAGGTGATCACACCCTACGTGGTGCCAAACATTCTAGATGCGTTTCGAATCAATATGGCAGCGGCTTGGAACTTGGTGGTAGTCGCAGAGCTAATCGCCGCGAATGAGGGACTAGGAAAGCGGATTGCGATCGCCCAAAAATTCTTTCGTACCGACGAGATCTTCGCCTATCTCATTGTGTTAGGCGTAATTGGTTTCTTAATTGACCTTTCTCTAAAGCTGTTGCTAAAGGCAACTTGCAAATGGGCGGTCGACTAATGCATCTCGAAGTTTCCAAGCTACATAAGCAGTTTGAGACAAGTAAAGGAACGATTCAGGTGCTAGAGAATCTCAACTTGCATGTAGAGCAAGGCGAGTTTGTCTGTGTCGTCGGTGCTTCTGGTTCTGGAAAATCTACGCTGCTAAGACTGATTGCCGGGTTGGAGCGGCCTACTTCAGGCACCATTGAGGTAGATGCCGATTCTGTAGTGGGGCCGGGTGCGGATAGAGGTATGGTGTTTCAAGACTACACGCTCTATCCGTGGATGAGCGTACAAAAGAATGTAGAATTTGGGCTAAAGCTGCAGGGTATTGATAAGAAGACTCGACGGGAGCAGGCTTCGTATTATCTTGAGATGGTAAGACTCACTCAGTTTGCCGCAGCGCTGCCAAAGCAGCTATCCGGGGGAATGAAACAAAGAGTTGCGATCGCCAGGGCTCTGACTAGCCAACCCAAAATTTTGCTAATGGATGAGCCATTTGGTGCGCTTGATGTGCAAACCAAAGAGAATATGCAACAGTTCCTACTGGATCTATGGGAGAAAACTGGGACTAGCATCTTAATGATTACCCATGATGTCAGAGAAGCAGTCTTTTTGTCGCAGCGAATCTATGTGATGACGGCTAGGCCTGGCACGGTGAAAAAAGAGATCGAAGTAGAACTAGGGCGATCACGCCAGCAAAAAACAAGAGAACTACCGCAGTTTAAAAACTATCAAGATGCCGTGATGGTAGAGCTGACTACACCCAATCATCAATAGAATTGACGCAGCGCAGTTAGAAGATGCGCTAACGAGGAATAGCTACGTAGCATCAAAGCCTATCTGCGTGATAGGGAAGGCTAAGGACCATTTAGCTATTGAATTTAGCGACTGAGCTAAATGGTACGCACAGATGCAACCCTTATTTCTCAAGTCTCCGGCAGTATTTCACCAATCGATGACTCGACAATAGGCAAATCGAGCCATAATAATAGCTTTGGATATCCCTCCACTAGAATAGAAAGAAAGAGAGTGCCCTAATGCTTGAGTCTTATCGCAACCATGTTGAAAAACGCGCTGAGCTAAACGTGCCACCGCTGCCGCTGGATGCCGATCAGACCTCGGCGCTTTGCGACTTACTCAAAGCGCCGCCTGCGGGTGAAGAAAATTTTCTGATGACGCTGCTGTGCGATCGCATCTCTCCTGGCGTCGATCCTTCCTCCTATGTCAAAGCCTCTTTCTTGACTGCTATTGCCAAAGGCGAAACCAATAGCCCACTGCTCTCTCCCAAAAAGGCTGTCGAGCTTCTAGGGACTATGCTCGGCGGCTATAATGTCGCTTCTTTGATTGAGCTACTCAAGGACGACCGCGAAGAGATTGCTCAGCTTGCAGCAGACGCGCTGAAGAAAACACTGCTGATATATGATGCTTTCAACGATATCCTCGAACTCTCTGCAACGAACGACTACGCTAAACAGGTTGTAGAGTCTTGGGCCAATGCCGAGTGGTTTACCAGCAAACCCGAAGTCGCCCAGTCAATCACCTTGACTGTGTTCAAAGTCCCTGGCGAAACCAATACCGACGATCTTTCCCCAGCGCCACACGCGACGACTAGACCTGATATTCCTTTGCATGCTCAGGTAATGCTGGAATCCAAGATGGATGATCCGCTAGGTACGTTGGCTAAGTTGAAAGAAAAAGGACATGCGATCGCCTACGTTGGCGATGTCGTCGGTACCGGCTCTTCACGTAAATCCGCTATGAACTCCGTTATCTGGCATATCGGCGCAGATATTCCCTTTGTTCCCAATAAGCGAACGGGCGGTTTTATTCTCGGTAGCAAGATCGCGCCTATCTTCTTCAACACGGCTGAAGACTCAGGCGCCATGCCAATCGAATGCGACGTGTCCAAAATGAACACGGGCGACGTGATCACTATCCATCCCTATAAGGGCGAGATCACTGCCGGGGAAGCAACCAACGCAGGCGAGGTGATCTCTACCTTCACCCTTACGCCCGAAACCATCCTCGACGAAGTCCGCGCAGGCGGTCGCATCCCACTCATCATTGGTCGTTCTCTTACTGACAAAACTCGAATCGCGCTAGGATTAGAGCCCTCAGATGTGTTCGTACGCCCTTCTGCCCCAGTAGACACTGGCAGAGGTTTCACCCTCGCTCAAAAGATGGTCGGCAAAGCCTGTGGTCTTCCTGGCGTTCGCCCTGGCACCTCCTGTGAGCCCTTAATGACTACCGTCGGCTCACAAGACACCACTGGCCCAATGACTCGCGATGAGATGAAAGAGTTAGCCTGTTTAGGCTTCAGTGCCGGTCTCGTACTCCAAACCTTTTGCCATACCGCCGCCTATCCCAAACCTATAGATGTTCAAACCCATGCGACCCTACCTGACTTCTTCGCCTCTCGCGGCGGCGTGGCGCTAGAACCTGGTGATGGCATCATCCACTCCTGGCTCAACAGAATGCTGTTGCCTGACACTGTCGGCACAGGCGGAGACTCACACACTCGCTTTCCGCTTGGCATCTCCTTCCCTGCAGGTTCAGGGCTAGTCGCCTTTGCCGCTGCAATTGGGGCAATGCCCCTGGACATGCCTGAATCTGTTTTAGTGCGATTCAAAGGAGAACTACAGCCTGGTATCACCTTGCGCGATGTTGTCAACGCAATTCCTCTAGTTGCCATCCAAAAGGGGCTTCTAACCGTAGAAAAAGAGAACAAAAAGAATGTATTTTCAGGCCGCATTCTAGAAATGGAAGGACTGCCTGATCTTAAGCTGGAACAAGCCTTCGAGCTGACTGACGCCTCAGCCGAACGCTCTTGTGCAGGCTGTACGATCAAGCTCAGCGAAGAAACTACCGCTGAATATCTACGCTCGAACATCTCTTTGATGAAAAACATGATCGCCCGCGGCTATCACGACGAAAGAACGCTTGCTCGTCGCATTGCTGAAATGGAGAAATGGCTAGAAAATCCAACCCTAATGAGCGCAGACGCGGACGCAGACTATGCTGAAGTCATTGAAATTGATCTCAACGAGCTGAAAGAACCTATTGTTGCAGCGCCTAACGATCCTGATAACGTCAAGACGCTCTCCGATGTTGTGGGAGATAAAATCGACGAAGTCTTCATTGGCTCTTGTATGACCAATATTGGTCACTACCGCGCTGCCGCTAAAGTGCTAGAAAACGAAGGCACCGTCAAAGGTCGCCTCTGGATTTGTCCGCCCACTCGTATGGATGAACAACAGCTTCGCAAAGAAGGCTACTATGGCACCTTTGCAGCTTCTGGTGCTCGTACGGAGATGCCTGGATGTTCTCTGTGCATGGGCAACCAAGCGCGCGTAGAAGATGGCGTTACTGTCTTTTCTACCTCTACTCGCAACTTCAACAACAGAATGGGCAAAGGCGCTCAGGTTTACTTAGGCTCTGCCGAACTCGCTGCCGCCTGCGCTTTGTTAGGTCGTATTCCAGATATGAAAGAGTATCTAGAAGTGGTTGCTAGCAAGATTGATCCGTTTGAAGATGAAGTGTATCGCTACCTTAACTTCAATGAAATTAGAGGATTTGAAGATGAGGGCCGGGTAATTCCAAAAGAAGAAGAAGAAAAGATCGAGAAAGAGGCTATGGCAATCAAGTAAATAGAATATTCGAACATCAGAGTGCGCTAGGTTGAGCATGCTAAATCCATACGACAGCGCCAGTTACCGTAGGAGCAGCGCAAGCAATGCCCCCTTGCGGCTTCAGGACGCTGTTTATTAGTTTTTTCTGCTAATACAAAGAGTTATTTTGATTTCTTCAACAATTTGTACGATCAGAAAGACTTCATAACACATTCGAGCAAAGCGCTAAATCGCTTACTACGCTTGGATTCTAAAGAAGCGACTGGTAGTTGCTGCAAAAGGAACTTTCGAGATCAACAACTATAATGTGCTGTGGGAGATTAGGTTGCTTCCTCTTTTAACCTTTTTGAACTTTAGCGTTTGCAAAGTCTCTAGCGATGAAGATATTTGCCGTTCAAACCACTGTGAACGGCAGTGCTCAGTATAATTTACCAGCGCAATCAATCAACTACTCCACTAGCAAGAACCGGAATAAATGAACAACACTCCCGCCACTTCCGCTGCCCAATGCCCCTTCCGTGGAACCCGCGTCGGCGGTGCGCTTGGCTCCAAGCCACAAACCGATGACTGGTGGCCAAACCGGCTTCAGGTCGAGCTGCTACATCAAGAATCGCCAAAAGCGAACCCACTACGGGATGTCGACTACAGAGAAGCGTTCGAGAAGATCGACTTCGAGCAGCTAAAAAGTGATATTAAAGCGCTGCTAACAGACTCGCAGGACTGGTGGCCAGCCGACTACGGCAACTATGGGCCTCAGATGATTCGGATGACGTGGCACTCTGCTGGTACCTACCGCATCGCCGACGGTCGTGGCGGCGCGGCTCAGGGCATGCAGCGCTTCGCGCCGATCAACTCATGGTGGGACAACGGCAATACCGATAAATCGCGACGGCTACTCTGGCCAATCAAGCAGAAGTACGGCGCTTCGCTAAGCTGGGCCGATCTGATGGTGCTAGTTGGCAACTGTGCGCTAGAAATCATGGGCTTCAAGACTTTTGGCTTTGGCGGCGGGCGTATCGACGCTTGGGAAGCGGACCGAGCTACCTACTGGGGCCCAGAGTTCTGGAACGGTCAATCGTTTGGAGAAAACGGCAAGAAACATGCAGGTCATCCAGATGAAATGGTCACCCGTGATATCCGGTGGGTCGGTGAGCCCGACAACGAATACTATGACCTCGAGAATCCACTAGCAGCTTCTCATCAGGCGCTAATTTACGTTAACCCCGAGGGGCCGAACGGCGAAGGCGATCCTGCTGCATCTGCTCGCGATATCCGTGAGACCTTTGCACGCATGGCCATGAACGACGAAGAGACTGTCGCTCTAATCGCAGGCGGACACGCTTTTGGCAAGAGTCACGGTATGGTCTCGTCAGACAAAATTGGCCCCGCTCCAGAAGGCGCGCCAATTCAGGCAATGGGTCTAGGATGGCAAAACCCTGAGGGTACTGGCTTTGCTGAATATACAATGACAAACGGCATCGAGGGATCGTGGACGCCCAATCCGACCCAGTGGGACAACAGCTACCTAACGAATCTCTTCAAGTATGAGTGGGAGAAGACAGAGAGCCCATCGGGTGCGGTGCAGTGGAAGCCAAGCAATTCTGATGCGCCGAAGACGCCAGATGCTCACAAGCCGGGCGTTGAGCACAATCTGATGATGATGACCTCTGATATTGCACTCAGAGTCGATCCAGCCTACAACGAGATTTGTCAGCGCTATCTCAATGACTTCGATCACTTCAGCGATGCGTTCTCACGCGCTTGGTACAAGCTGACGCATCGAGATTTGGGACCGAAGACGCGCTATCTTGGCCCGGAAGTTGCAGAGGAAGATCTTCCTTGGCAAGATCCGATTCCTGCACTGGACCACGAAGTTGTGGATAAAGCTGACATCAGTGGGCTGAAAGACAAAATTCTGACAAGTGGTCTTTCGGTCTCAGCGCTTGTATCAGCTGCTTGGTCGTCGGCATCGAACTACCGCGATTCTGACAAGCGTGGTGGTGCAAACGGTGCTCGCGTTCGCTTAGATCCGCAGAAGGACTGGAAGATGAATCGTCCAGAAGAGCTGAGTCAAGTGCTGTCGACTCTTGAGAAAATTCAATCAGAATTTAACAGTGCTCAGTCAGGCAATAAGAAAGTCTCAATAGCAGATTTGATTGTCCTTGGCGGTTGTGCTGCGGTTGAGCAGGCGGCTAGAGAGGCTGGCATCGAGATCGATGTTCCCTTTACGCCAGGTCGGATGGATACGACTCAAGAGCTGACATCAGATATCGAAAGCTTTGAGTGGCTAAAGCCAGTCTCGGATGGTTTCCGTAACTACCATGACGAGGCTGTCGGTTATAAGGTGAAAGCGGAACGGATCTTTCTTGATCGCGCTCAGCTGCTGACGTTGAGCGCCCCTGAGTGGACGGTACTTGTGGGAGGACTGCGCGCGCTTGACCAGAATTGGGACCATTCAAAGCACGGGATCTTCACAGATCGGCCCGGTGTCTTGACTAACGACTTCTTCCGCGTCTTGACAAGCATGGACTATGAGTGGAAGCCAGTTGACAATCGCGAGATGATTTTTGATATTTGCGATCGCAAAACAGGTGAAACCAAGTTCACTGCTACCCGCTGCGACCTTATCTTCGGTTCTAATGCGGAGCTTCGTCAGGTTGCCGAAGTCTACGGCGCAGACGACGGCCATGGGCGCATGGTCAAAGACTTTGCCAAAGCTTGGAACAAGGTAATGATGCTTGATCGCTTCGATGTTCCAACTCAGCGACCTGATTAAAGGCAAAACGTAGTCCGAGCCAGCGACAGAGTGATGGTGCTTTTGCCATTCGCTCTATTGCTGGCGATCCGTATCTAAACCAGTATCTGAATAGCTTGCAACTTGCCAGTTCTCGACTAGCGCCTTGCTTCCCTGCCCTAGGGGTCTCAAATTTCACTTAATAGCCAATGCGATCGCCCGCTGTCACAATTCCTAAAACATCTCGGTTATACCGCTCAGCGGCTAGCAGCACCTGAATATTGCGTGATTCGCAAAGCTGTGAAAGCGTTTTCAACTCTTTTGTTGCAGCAGATTGATGTGAATGACCCTCTTCAACCTCAGCCGACAGAGACAGCAGTAGTCGCTGAAAGCCTAGACAAGCTAAACCATAGATTAGCTGCTTGCTAACAAAAGCTTCAGGCCTGCGCGCTTCATTCGAATCACCTGCACGAAAATATCCACCATGGGTATCGATTTTGCCTCTAGCCATCGCTGCTGTCAAAAACAAATAGTCGATAAAGCTAAGCGATCGCTTCTTCAAGCCACAGCTTAGCATTCCTACTTTCTCAGGTTTCCCCCCCTTTAATTCATCTGAAAACTCGTAATAGTCCGTACAGTCAAACACAGTAAATAGCTCTGCAATTGGCTTTTGTTCAGGTTCTAGAATTTCCCGTTGTCGGTGGCTCAAAGGTTTATGACTGAGCGTATATAGATACTCCAAAAAAGACGATACGGCGACCGTTCCCTTTGCGGTTTGATAAAGTACCTGCTTCGGTTCAAATCCACCATCGCCCCGCGCTTGCACATCGCTAAGCTGTTCACCCTCGGAGGCTTGAGCGTCGAAGTTGATGATGCCGTATCTAGGTGTGCTGATGGCTTTGGAATAAGGCGATCGCACCACAACATTACCTAGCCGATAGCCCCCTTCCCTAGTTCTCGCCGGAAAGCTTGCGTAGTTAGCGGCAGTAGAGGCAAGCTTAAGCGCCATATCACCTTCATTACTAAATAAATAGGTTTCCTCAAACCGCCGTAGTGATGAGCTCAAAAAGTTCGCTCGGCCCGAAATAATTGTTTCGGCAGGTATATCAGGTGAGACTAGCATCAGTCGCCCCAGCGAGAAAACGTTACCAATCTTCGAAGAAGGCGCCTTAGATTTGTTCGTAGATCCTAAGCTGCCAATCGATTTGTAATCAAAGACATCAGAGAGAATACGAACGGAGTGAGTGACCACAAACCCACCCATACTATGACCAATAAACGACAGCTTAATGCGATCGCCTGTAGACCAGTCTCGCGCTGGGTCTTCGGCTCGTACAGCCTTGTCAATCTGTCGAATTAGCTCTACTAGATCTGGCACACCAAAGTTACTCGCTCGATACGAATCTCGAAAGTATCCGACTAGCCTTAGTATGAAAAGCGTTAGAACTATCACAACTAAAAGGGTTGATAGAACAACAAGACCAATCATCGCAACTTCGACAGCTAAGGCGATAGGTTGCGCGATCTGATGACGTAGCGTACTGATGATGGCCAAGCTTAAAAGTACAATACCAATCACCGAAACCACCTTTAGAACGATGGGCAGTGAGCGAAGAGCATATCCAAGTTTGTTAGCTAGCGTGTCCGATCCACTGCCATTGATCTGTTCAGAAGGCCATCGATAGCCAATCAACACCAACCCATCTGAGCGGCGATCACAGTTTCTAGTAATGTGATCTCTAATATCCTGGTACCACCCCTTAGTCGCTGTACCTGACGAGCTAGCAGTCGCAAAGGTCCCTAGCCCAGTATTGTAGCCATGTACAATTACCAAGATCTCAGGTGCTTCCTGAGCGCTCAAAAAGGCTGCCATCCGGTTGATATGCTCTTGAGGATCATCGACTTTCGCAACCCCATCTTCTACATTGTTGGGGGCGGTGCTACCTACAAAATAAGCAGGGAAATCTGAAGATGCTGGCGGAATTTCTTCTATAGAAAGCAGGTGCCTTCCCTTAAACGATTGAGTCTGTGTCATAGAAAGTAATTAACCTCACGCATAGACAATAGATACGTTGGATATTTGGCAAAACCTCTTAGCGGCTCTATCTCTTCAATAGCCCCTTCTAGGAACAATACTTTCCTATGAAACTTATATAGAACCTATGTGTGATCTTCTATTCCAAAGGCAATAGTTGTAAAGGATTCAAGCTAATCCTTGAGCAAACGTTACTCTAACTATCCTTAGCTATCGTCTAGCCAGAGATAAAATTTTCCGTGAGAACCAATCTAGCAATCCTGATGCCTAGGGCCTAAATACCAACAACCAATACCTAAGAAAATAGATAAGACCCAAAGCAATGTAGAGATTAATTAACGCTCAAGAAAGCATTAACCTCAGCGGTTGTTGGCATTGCACCTTGAGCACCTGAGCGAGTAACTGCTAGCGCTGCAACAGCATTCGCATAGCGAATCGCTGACTTGAGGGAATCGCAATCTTGGAAAAAGGGAACACCGACGCCTAAATTAGTCTTTTTTGAGGAACAGATTGCTGCTGCCAATCCACCATTAAACGCATCTCCAGCAGCTACTGTATCTACTGCATCAACTACAAAAGCTGGAAATTCAAAAGTGCCCGCTGTGCAAACACAGACGCAGCCCAATTTCCCTAGCTTTATGATCACGGTCTCAACCCCTTGCTGGTGTAGGTTTGTCGCTGCTAAAGTGGCGCTTTTCATATCTAAAACTTCTATCCCTGTCAGCAGTTCAGCTTCAGTTTGGTTGGGTGTTAGTACAGAGATATGCTCACAAAAGTCTTTAGTCAGCTTCCCTTGAGCTGGAGCTGGATCAACAATGACGAGTAGTCCAGCTTCATGGGCTAGCGCTGCTGCCTTTTGCACAGTTTCCAACGGAATCTCAAACTGAAGCAACAATACTTTTGCCCGGTCCAAGTGAGTGACTAGCTGATCTAATTCCACATCGCCCACCTCACCGTTTGCGCCAGAAACAACAACAATCTGATTATTGTTAGGTGCAACCGTAATTAGCGCTGTTCCTGAAGGCTGGCTAGAGCTGATGTTGAGCGATCGCGTATCAATGTTTTCGGCTTGGAGCTGCGATCGCAAACTTTCACCAAATCCATCATCTCCCACCCGGCCCACCATAGCCACATTTGCACCTGAGCGCGCCGCTGCCACTGCTTGGTTTGCGCCTTTCCCACCAGGTACCGTGACAAAGCTAGAACCCGTCAGCGTCTCTCCTGGCTGCGGTAATCTTTCTACCCGCGCTACAAGGTCCATGTTTAGACTGCCTAGTACCAGAATTTCCATTCACTCGCTATCCGTCGTTTCTCTTTTCCCTAAATCTATCGGCGGCCGATCCGAGCTCCATCCCCACCAAACTGAGCCGCACTCGCACTGATAAAACTCTTGATACTTCCGCTTTCGCCCATCGACAAACACAGGTGCTCGTCGATTTATCCAAACGGCCTGGGCTTCTGTGCTGCTAGCTCCACAGCTCGGGCACCCGAACGGCCGAGCGTGTACGGCATCTTTTGTCCAGCTAGGCGGAATCGGGGCAAACGCATCCATGAGTTTAGAGCTCCGTAAGTTATGCTACCCATTACGGTAACGCCTACAGTATGCTGCGTCTATCCGGCCTGGACTTGGGTAGGCCAGATAGAGCAGAATCAAGCAAAGTGACCAGCAGTATGGTGAAATAAAGAAAACATTACAGATGGGATTCCTACAGTGAAAGCCATAACCCTGCTCGGTTCAACTGGTTCTATCGGCACACAAACGCTCGATATCTTGGCGCAATATCCCGATAAGTTTCGATTAGTAGGCATCGCTGCCGGTAGCAATGTCGCCTTATTAGCTAAGCAGGTGATGCAGTTTCAACCAGAAATCGTGGCTATCTGTGATGAAAGTAAACTGACTGAGCTTAGAGAGGCAATTGCATCGTTAGAGCCACAGCCAATCATCGTTTCAGGGGAAGCTGGCATTGTCGAAGTTGCTAGATATGGCGACGCTGAGGCTGTCGTCACAGGTATTGTTGGTTGCGCTGGACTACTACCTACAATCGCAGCTATCAAAGCGGGTAAAGACATCGCCCTAGCGAACAAAGAAACCCTGATCGCCGGAGGTCCGGTTGTGCTGCCCTTGGCCAAGCAGCATGGCGTCAAACTTCTACCTGCTGACTCCGAGCACTCCGCTATCTTTCAGTGCCTTCAAGGCGTTCCTGAAGGTGGCTTACGCACTATTGAACTGACGGCATCTGGTGGCGCTTTTCGCGATTGGCCTGTAGAAGAGTTACCTAACGTCACAATGGCCGACGCTATCAAGCATCCTAACTGGTCGATGGGTAAGAAAATCACCGTTGATTCAGCAACGCTAATGAACAAAGGGCTAGAGGTGATTGAGGCACACTATCTCTTTGACTTGGACTACGACGATATTGATATCGTCATTCATCCCCAGAGCATTATTCACTCGATGATTCATCTTCAAGATACATCTGTATTGGCTCAGCTGGGCTGGCCAGATATGCGTCTGCCACTGCTCTATGCTATCTCTTGGCCCGAACGCATTCCCACTGACTGGAAGCCGTTAAGTCTAGCAGAACTTAGCATGCTTAGTTTCCGCAAACCAGATCATCAAAAGTATCCCTGTATGGACCTTGCTTATGCCGCAGGTCGTGCTGGAGGAACCATGAGCGCAGTACTCAACGCCGCAAACGAGCAGGCAGTGGCCCTATTTTTAGAAGAGAAGATTCATTATTTAGAGATTGCTAAAGTGATTGAACAGGTGTGTGATCGCCACCAAAGCGATCTCAACAGCTCCCCTAATCTAGAAGACATCTTAGCTGTCGACCAATGGGCTCGTGCTGCTGTTACTGAGCTGACAGCCGTGAGTGCTTGATAATAGTTAGATAGAGTGTTCAGATCCGTAAATGGAACGGCGCACACTGAATTTACACTTGTAAAAACCGGCAAGATAGTTGAGGAGATCCGCGTGGAAATTGCATTGACCATAGGTGCGCTAGCGATCGCAGCCGTCGTTTTTTTCTGGCTGGTCGACTTCCTCAAAGACACGCTTAAAGCCACTCTGATTGTTGGCTTCTTCCTACTTGGGCTATGGCTAGCCTTTGGCATTGGCCCGAGCGAAGTTTGGGAAACCCTTAAAGGTTGGCTGCCGGACTTTCTATCTTCCAAAGGCAATCTTTAACTTGAAGACTAACCTCAATCTTCTTGTTGGCTTATGTCATTGGCCTATTTTACTGGCCTGCGAGTATCTAACCCCTTGCGACAGCCAAAGACAACGCGTGCGTGCGAGTACCTGTAGGCTAGTTTATTCAATAGGTTTGAAGGTGATGAACTAAGCATTACCGCAGATGTAATGGCTATAAGAAAACGATCCTTTGTTTCCTCGAAGAGGCTCGCCACAGCCTGCAGGCTCTAATGAGGGTGAAATTCCTAACATCCATAAATCAAACAGCTGTGACTCAGAACGAACCAACCCTCTAAGGGTTCCTTCAAGATCGTTGTTTGTAATCAAATCTCTCTTTAATAAAATAAAGCGTGGTTCGCTTTTCCACTGCGATCGCGCTTCCAAATCTTTTTCTAGCTGCTGTTGAATTTCCCACGCTACTGACACGATTTCAATACCATATACGCTCGGCTGATTACCTACGACCGTCTGAGCCCCTAAGATGACTGGATATATCGATTCTGCTTGGATAAAATCGACAAACCGATCGGCTTGATAGAATTTTAGATGCGTACGATCTAGAACAATTACTAGAGATCCCAAAAAGCTCACACCCAAAACAGTCATTACAAAAGCCCGACCACTGATGTATTGCCTAACCAGCGGTAATTTAATCTGAGCAAACATATGCTCGCCATCTCTAGTCCAAAAAGGAGCCAGCAACGCACCGACTAAAATCACAATACTAGGATAAAAAACAAAGCTGTATCGATGACCACGAGTAATATCGAATCCAGCACCATAACAAATTGCCAAAAAGACTATATTACTCATGATGAAGAATCCACCGATGGCTAGTAATCCTATGTGCCGTTCGGGTTGCTGCCATTGAAGCTTGAAAGATCGCACAAGCCATGGCACAAGCCACGGCACATAGCCAAACAACAACACGACACAAGAAACAACAATCGTCGTCACAGCCACCGGTCCATAGCCACTAGACACGGGTGCTAGAATCGCGTACAGCCAGCCTGCGACTGATTGGGCAACTGGGCTTAACCAAAAGCTAAGATCTCTAGAACCGGTGATATAAGTCGTCTGGGGACTGCCATAGAAATTTAACAGAATCGGTAGCCACAGCAAAATTCCAGCAGAGGTTCCTAGCGCCACAATATAGATCTGGATCCATCGCGATCGCAACCCAGCCCACCTATCTTGACTAAAGTCTCGAACAAGCAAGCACAATAACACCAACCCTTCGACAAAATGAGTAATGGCACAAAAGTAGTGCACCGCCACGCCGAATGAATTAATGACTATCCAACCTAAGACTACCGGCCAACCTATCGCTCGCCGGCCTTCTACCGCTCGAACAGCTAGTACGAAACAACCCAAAGACCCCATCACCGCTAGAATCGCTAGCGTATAGTGCCGGGCCTCTTGAGAGAGAAAGATAGAAAAGGGAGAAACCACCATCAGAGCAGCACATAGCAGGGCCGTTAGCCGATCGCGAAAGCTAATCCAACCAACCCAGTAGCTAACAGGGACAGCGATCGCACCGAAAAAAGCAGGCAAAGCCCTAGCTGCCCAGACAGAAGCATACCCATCCGCTTCGCCTATCAGCCAGTGAAAAAACACCATCCACCAGTGAGCCAAGACAAAGTAAGCAGGTGGATGATTGTTTTCTGCAAGCAGGTAAGTTACGGTGTCTGCTGCCGTTGCGCTAGGCGTGAGACGCAAGGGGCGAACAATCTGTTCTAATGTGATGATTTGATCGGTTGGAATGAGTCTAGAAGAATTGCCAAGGCTGAAGAGTATAGTCGAGATTTCGTCCATCCAGGCAGGTTTGGCGACTAGATAGGTCAGGCGGATCATTAAGGCGATCGCGAATAGTCCTAATAGCCACCGGCCCACATGCCGAACCTTGGTAGCAGATTGAGAGTACGTGGGAAATTCGTCTCCAGCAGAAAGGACTGCAGGTTGACTTATTTTCTCGCTCATGGAATTTGCGCTTTATCTCTATGCTCAGAAGGTAACCATAGCAGCCTAACAGTTTAGAAGAACTGGTAAACTCTCTTGTATGAGTTTTAGTCAGGCTGCTGCTTTATTTAGCGTTATGTTTGTGCTGTCCGCCACGCCAGGACCTAGTGATTTTGCGGTGGTTGCTCGGTCACTAACGGCTGGTTTTCGGCAAGGCATGATGATGACACTAGGCATTGTCGCAGGTGATTTCTTATTTATTGCTTTCGCTATCTACAGCCTCAGCGAAGTTGCCGAATCGATGAGTGGTTTGTTCTCCTCGGTTAGATACATTTGCGCCGCATATTTGGTTTGGCTAGGCGCTAACACACTTAAAGGTGCATTTAATCAAAGTGCATTTAAAGGCAGCTGCGTCAGAGCAACAAACCTATCAGCTTCAAAACGATCTTCTGGGTATGCCAGCTTTTTCAGTGGATTGTTGATCACACTAGGAGACCCGGGCGCAATTCTTTTCTATATGGGACTGTTTCCAGCTTTCGTCAATCTACAAACAATATCCATTCACCAGACATTGCTGATCATGGGGATGGCAGCGCTGATCATAGGCGGTGTGAAAACAACAGAGGCGTATCTAGCAGATAGGGCAAAGAAAGTCTTGGAAGATGTTCGAGTTCAAAGGACCTTGAATATGATGTCAGGCTGTGTTCTATTGGGTACTGGCCTAGTGCTTCTAGTTAAATGATCAAAGGATTGCTAGTCTGGGACAGCATCGACATAGCGCCACATATGCAGGGCTAGATATGACCGATAAGGTGCGAATCGGACCGCTGTGCGAATCGTTTTCCTACGTTTGCTAGTAAGCCTTTCTAACGTCTTCTTGGCGGTGACGTCGCCGTCAGGCCAGATATTCGCATCGGCAAAGTAGAAGATTCCCATCATATCAGCCGTCCACTGACCAACTCCCCAAAGCACAGTGAGACGTTTGGTCCGTTCGGTGTGGTTCAGCGCGCCGAGTTCTTTTGCATCTAACTGATTGGCTCGGGCCGCTTGGGCGATCGCCACCACCGTCCTCACCTTAGCGCCTGACAACCCGCAGCCTCTCAACACAGCTGGATCAACTCTTACTAGGTAGTCGACAAAATTCACGTCTGCTGGCACGCTGGCGACTAGCCGTGCCCAAATCGAAGCAGCTGCTTTGAGTGAAAGCTGCTGTCCCACGACCGTCCGACACAGTTGCTCTACAAACGGCCGATCTTGCTTTGCAACCAGCTCTAACAGGCCATTCTGTTGGATAGCGAAGCTGAGTTCAGGGCTCAGCGTAGAGGCAACCATCAAAAGCTGATGGTGAATATCCTTGATTTCCTCCAGGGGCATCTACTCTACGGGAACATAGTCAAATCCAGTCCCCGAACGACTGCCAGGCACTACCTCTACTAGCTGTGATGGCTGATTGCGATCGCCCGTCGGTAAAAATCTTACTGTCTCAGTTGCCCCAGACGCACTAAAATCAGGTTCCGCCAAGATAGTGGCAACGCCTTCTCTAGTCGCATCCTGGTCAATAGCCGCAACCAGCGTACTGACTGCGTCATAGGCCATCACCGTCCGCCAGTTGACATCACCTCCCCATAGTCGACGAGATTCACTGACAAACCGACTTTGCTCATAGCTGAGAATATGCCACGGCACAGCCACGACTAACCCCTCTGCATTGGCCCGGCCCACATCTAGGATCTTGAAGTTGTACATGTCATCACCACCAATCATCGGTAGCTCCTTTTGGTTGACCGAAATGATCTGTAGAGCAATGTCATTGGTATCCGCCGTCAGCGCCAGCATCACGACTTGAGCGCCTAGCCTCTTCGCCTCTTGAAGGGCTTGCCCCGCACTAAATCCTGGCTGGCTAATATCAAAATCAGCCACCACACTACCGCCGTTACTCAGCAGCTCTGTAGTAAATTCTGACTTCACAGAGCGGCTATAGGCACTGTTGCTATCGAAGAAAACAACGGCCTGCTGCTGATCGATTTCGTTGAGCATGTACCGGGCTAGCGTGGCAGCGGCTAGGCGATCGCTAGGAACCGTGCGAAAGATATAGTCACCCGCATTCGAAATACTCACCGCTGTACTCGTGGGTGAAACCATCGTCAGTTCGCCCGCCTCATACACCGCTGCCGCTGCCAAAGTCGCATCGCTCGTGTAATGACCTACCACACCTAAGACAGAATCGTCTGCGGCCAAACTTTCGGCCACTTCGACTGCAGTTTCTGGATCGCCCCTATCGTCAAGCAATAGCACCTTCAAAGGCGTTGTGCCGCCTGCTTGATTGATTTCCGTTTGAGCTTGGGCCACTCCGCGCATCATCTCTAGCGAAGCATTCAAGGCACTGCCCACCGGGACTACCACTGCAATAGTATGAGCAGCGGCGTTGCCAATCTGGGCGTTGTTGAGATAGATCAAAGATTCTGGATCGTTTGGCTCTGCTTGCAATGCTGCCGAAAACTCTGCCTGAGCGGTCTGAAAATCCTGCTCAGCAAGCGCGTCTAGCCCTCTTTGCTTAGCCGCAGACACTGCCCCGGGCAGCAGTGATCGCCCAGATGAGCCATCAGCACCAGTTACCAGTGAAGCATTGGAGGAATTAGTAGCGCCTGCCTGATCACCTGAAGAATCAGTAGTACCTGTCCCATCGCCGCGCTCTGAAGACACAACAGGACCGGCCCTATCAGTGAACTGATTCACCAGAAACCAGCCGCCCCCACCCAGTAGCGCAGCCGTAAACAGCAGCGCAGCAATTAGAGTAGGCAGCTCATTCTTTTGGGCCATAAGACTGTTTGGATCGACTCTATCTAAACAAAGATGTCTGATTTCTCACATGATACGGGAAAGCAAGCTAAATATTAGCCGAAAGACAATCGCAACGATCACCATAACCCCTCCGGCCATCATCGCGATGACCGCAATCGGCACCCAGCCGCCCCCACCTAAAATAGAATGTAGGGGGCTAAAGAAGGCGATAACCGCAAGGGTTACTCCAGCAATGATGACAAGGTCCATGCCCTCGATCGCTCGCCGCAACTGAAGAGCGACCAGTACAGCTAGCATTGCCAGCCAAGCGCCACCACCGACTAGTGTGGTTCCTAACGTGCTAAGACAGGCGACCGCTAGCAGTCCTCCTTCTACACCTGCAAACGCGGCGTTACCTAAGAACCGAGGCACAGATAGCAGCTGCACGGGAGCGCTAGCAGGTACTACAGGCGGTGAAGACTGCTTCGGATTTGCTGGTGAGCCAACTTTTGGATTGGCGAGTGGAGGGGTAGGCTTGGGCTGGGAAGGAGTGACAGAGACAGATTGAGCAGATTGAGCAGATGAACCCATGATGGCTCTGCCAGTGGCTCTCGCCTGGGGGCTTACTGTCGATTGTGCATTTTTCGTGAGTGCTTCTACGACCGCCGCGGCATTAGGGAAACGATCTCTCGGCTTAGGTTGCAGCATCTTTTCTAGCACCTGTGCCAACCCTGTAGAAATCTGAGTAGACGACTGCCAGTTCCATCGGTTCGACACCGGATCACGTAGCTGATTCGAGTCTCTATCGGTCAGTAGCACTACACACGTAGCCGCCAACGCATACAGATCGGATGTTTGGTCGACCTGGCCACTCATGATCTGTTCTGGCGGTGCATAGTCGGGTGAACAGATTGTGGTTGGGCCACGCCGACCTGCTGTCGGCGTGGTGACCTCCTTTACTGCGCCAAAATCTAGCAGCGATAGCTTACCGTCTTTACCCTGAATGATATTTGAAGGTTTGACATCTCGGTGGATCGCGCCATTGTCATGTACAAAGCCTAGTACATCTAGCATCGCTGCCAGTACTTTCTCAATATCAGGTTCAGAAAATCTACCTTGGCGATCAAGTAGCTTTTCTAGATCGTCTCCCTCAACGTACTCTTGAACTAGATAAAACAGCTCTTCAGACTGGTTGTTCAACGGGTTGGTGACCAGCAGAGGGAAATAAGCATACAGGTTCGGAATTCTCGGATGTTGCAATCCCAATCGCTCTAGCACAATCGCTTCTTGGTTGAACAACCGTTGGGCGGTCGCTAGCTGCGGTGGCGTTAGCGTAACCGGCGGCTGAAATAGCTTCACTACACAGCGCCGTTGCGTTGGCGAATCAAAATCCTTTGCTAGAAAAGCAGTACCAAATCCCCCCTTACCCAACAGACTTACTGGCAAATAGCGACCGCGCAAAATGAGCTCCATACGACAGGCGCTGCAGTACTTTTGAGCTAGGGGATGCGGTAAGTTGGGATTATCGAGGTCCGAAAAATGATTGATCGGCGATGAACACTTAGGACGAGTGCAGTGCAGTTGCATAAAGGAAGGTCACAAAAACTCGACCGCTAGCGACTGGCCTCAGCATCGACTGCGGCTTTGGCCTTATCAGGCACTGTAGCAGATGTTTCCTGAGTAGCCTGTGTGGATTTTTCCTCAGGAAACTCGTCTTCAGAAAATTTGTCTTCAGCGTTGGATTTGCCGTTGACTTTCCCATTAGATTTAACACTAGCCTTCTTGAACTCTAGCGCCCGGTTTGTAAACTGCGGCAAGATTTCTTTGGTAAAGGCCTCAGCTGCTTTTGAGCGATAGCGATTGGGATTAAAAATCACAGAGAGGGTCCGTTTGACTTCGACAGATTCAATCCGGGCTCGATGAATCACACCCATTTGCAATTCTTTTTCAATAGAGGAGGTAGAGGCAAACGCTACACCTAAGCCAGATTGAACAGCATTCTTGATAGCTTCAATCGAGTTTAGCTCCATCTCTACGCGCAGTCTGCGAGTTTCAATACCACCGCGGGCTAATACCTGATCGATCACTTTACGAATAGTGGACTGAGAATCTAGCGTGATGAACTTCAGTTTGTACAAGTCGCTACGGGCAATTGTCTCATTAGTCGCTAGCGGATGAAAAACTGGCATAATTAGCGCTAGCTCATCTTCTGCGTAAGAAGCGATCTCGAGGGAATCTTGCAGTTCTGGGGGGACTTCTCCACCAATGATAGCGAGATCTATTTGGCCGTTAGCAACGCTCCACGAGGTGCGGCGGGTGGAGTGCACATGGAGTTGAACAGCGACTTCAGGGTAGCGCTGACGAAATTGACCGATCATGCGAGGCAGTAGGTAGGTGCCGGTAGTTTGACTAGCACCGATGATTAGCGTTCCGCCTTGCAGGTTTTGTAGATCTTCAATCGCGCGGCAGGTTTCTTGACACAGGCTAAGAATGCGATCACCATATTCCAATAGCAGATGTCCTGCTTCCGTCAGTTGCGCTCTTCTTCCGCCTCTGTCAAACAGGGGGACATCTAGCTGCCGCTCTAGGTTTTGTACCTGTAGGCTAACAGCGGGCTGAGAGACATAGAGACTGTCAGCTGCCCGCTTAAAGCTACCCTCGGCGGCGATCGCCTTTAGGATACGAAGCTGGTCAAGAGTAAAGGGAAGATCAGACATGATGGCGTAACCTGACAACTCAGGAGTCCAGTGAAGGTGAAAACGCAGCGATAGCTAAAATTTAAAACATTACGGTAACTCTCTGAATTTACCAGGTATTGGGGTGTTTACCGCAGTTCTGCTGTATAGCTGAAGGTATCCTTACTCAAATTGGGGATCGCAATCGGTAAACCTCGCCTAAAATGCGCACAGCGAACGGTAAGAGGCTGAAATGATCCTTTATGCTTTAGAGGGACTGGTACTAAAGCGTTCCCATAGATGTTCTATAGGACGTTGCTGTAGATGATGTGTACGTAATAGACATGCGTGGGCATTTCTATTAAGAGTGATCACACCGTAGGTTTATGAAGCTTAACTCCAGGCAGCAAGATATTCTTCGCGCTACGGTGCGTCACTATGTCGACACAGCAGAACCCGTCGGTTCTAAGTCTTTAGCAGATGGATACGATCTCCAGGTAAGCTCAGCAACCATTCGGAATGTAATGAGCGCTTTAGAAGGCTCTGGTTTGCTCTATCAGCCGCATACCTCTGCAGGTCGTATTCCTTCTGACTCTGGCTACCGTAGGTATGTAGATGAGCTGATGATGCCGTCAAAGCCCCTGACGCGCCAGATGGAAACGACACTGAGTAATAAGCTCGATTGGGACGGTATCGCTATGGAAGCGCTGCTTAAAGAGTCGGCTCAGGTACTTTCAAGATTGAGTGGCTATATTGCGCTAGTAACCTTACCCCACGTAGAAGCCTCGACTATCAAGCATTTGAAGCTGGTGCGGGTTAGCGATCGCCAAATTCTATTGATTGTTCTAGATATCTATCACAACCATTCGATCTTACTGCCGATAGATAGCGAACTCGAAGATGAGCCTAAAGATATCGACGCCGAGCTACAGGTGCTTTCTAATTTTTTAACTGACCAGCTGAAAGGCCGCTCTTTACACGATGCAGAGCTAGACTGGTCAAACTTAGATCAGACTTTTCAAAGGTATGCAGAGGCGCTTCAAAGCGCAATTACCGACTTGTCTAGAAAATCACGTGTTCTGCCAAATACTCAGATTTTGATCAGTGGTCTAGCTGGCGCGCTAGATCAGCCGGAGTTTGCCGAACGTGAGCAAATTCGCAGCATCGTTCAACTTTTAGAAGATGGTCGCGATCAGCTTTGGCCTTTGATCGCTGCTCCTCTACCTTCGGAAATAAAATCAGGAAGTGCGCTGACCAATCAGCAAAGGATTAGGATTTGGATTGGCGCAGAGAATCCACTCGAGCCGATGCGTGCCTGTGCGCTAGTCGCCTCTCGGTATGGACATGCGCCGGGGCCCACAGGCAGCCTAGGCGTGTTAGGACCTACAAGGATGCTATATGAAAATGCAGTTGCAGCGGTAGAAGCGGCCGCCAACTATCTAACCGACGCGGTATCAGGCAATCAGGAAGTCTATATCTAAAAGTTGCCGTTCTAAAAGTCGGCCGTTCTAAAAGTCGTTAGAGGGCTGTTTGGGTCTTGATAATAGTCTGGCCGCTAGCACACCGCCTAGAAAGCCAAATAAGTGACCTTCCCACGAGACCCCTGGTTGAGTGGGTAGTACACCCCAGATGATACCGCCGTATAAAAATGCAACCAAGAGCGAGAAGGCGATCGCCACCGCGCTCCGCTCGAAATACCCACGCAGTAGCAGAAAGCCAAAGTAGCCAAAAATAACGCCGCTTGCCCCAATATGACTAGCGGGTGAACCAATCAGCCAAGTTCCAAAACCGCCGACTATCGCTGAAATAATACTTACCCAGATAAAGTCTTCAGTCTCTCGCAGCATGATCAGCCATCCCAAGCTCACCAGTGGCACTGTATTTGCAATCAAGTGCGCAAAATTACCATGCAAGAATGGAGCAAAGAAGATACCGAAAAGACCAGGGAGCGATCGCGGACGAATCCCAAAATTATTTAGCGCACCTCGAAACACCACCTGGTCGACAATCTCTATCGCCCATAACAAAACGACAATGCCAAACAAAATCTTGATCTGTAGCCGGAATTCCTTAGCCATAGGTACTGACAGAGAAAGCTAGGGTAGTCATCAGAAAACTAGAATGCTCATCGACATGCTAACAACGGCAGAGCAGTACAGCTACAGCAGCCCGATCAGGTGCAAAGGACCCTGTCCAGTGACAATCTCTGCCAGCAGCGCCAAAAATCCTAGCATCGCTAGCCGTCCATTCCATACTTCAGCGACTGGCGTCATTCCCCAAGCAGACTTATCTTGCGGATAGATTCGCACCTTCTTCTCCGGCTTTACCAGGTCGGAAAAATGCACAGGTTTGCCGCTTAGGGCCTCCTCAACCATATCCGCCATATCCACCACAAAGCGCGGATAGGTATCTAACGCCGGCACTCGGTGGAAACCCTCAATTCCTCGCTCTTCCGCAATCTCGCGATACTCGATGTCAATCTCTTGCAGCGTCTCAATATGCTCTGAAACAAAGCTAATGGGCACGACAACGAGATCTTTGATACCTTTATTCGCTAGCGCTTCAATCGCGTCTTCTGTATAAGGCTGCAACCATTCAATCGGACCGACTCGGCTCTGATATGCCAGCGTGTAGTCGTTAGGCCGACCCAACGCCTGCATAATTAAATCAGTGCAGTGCTCGATTTCTTTCTGATAAGGATCGCCAAACTCTTCTACATAGCTGACTGGCACACCATGGGCACTAAAGAAGATATGAGCCTCATTAGGGTTTGGTAGCTTATCTAGTTCTATGCGGATCAAATCAGCCATGGAATTTACGTAGCCAGGACGCGCATACCAGGACTCAATCAGGGTGTAGTCGATTGGGGTCAAAGCGGGGTCTTCCTGCCAAATTTGCTCTAGCAGGCGAAAGCTAGAACCGCTAGTGCTGATCGAATACTGAGGATAGAGTGGTAAGACGACCAGCTGTTCGATACCGTCTTTTTTAATCCGGGCGATCGCCTCTTCGGTAAATGGGTGCCAATAGCGCATCCCCACATACACCTCAGCGTCCTTTCCTTTTTCTTTAAGCGCTTCTTTTAGCGCCGACCCTTGCTCCTCTGTAATTCGTCTTAGTGGTGAGCCGCCACCGATCTGCTGATAGTTTTCTTGAGACGTTTTTGCCCGCCGACTTGAGATAAACCAGGCTAGGGGCTTTTGCAAAGCAGGGAAAGGAATTCGGATGATCTCAGGATCCGAAAACAGATTAAACAAAAAGGGCTGCACGTCCTCCGGCTTCTCTGGTCCACCCAGATTCAGTAACAAAACTCCCACACGGCTCATAGTGAATCGCGTACCCTGACGCTTAGTGTTTTAATAATCTTTGTCTATCGTAACAACTAACGTTATGCCTGAGACATTCCCTTCAGCGGAAATTGCCACAGAAACAGCAAAACACCCAATAGATGCGCCGCTTGCCAAAGTCAATCAGCGGTTCAAGGCTGCCAAGCTCGGACTCAAAATCGAGCGTCGTGGCGATAAACTCAACTTACGCGGCACCCTGCCACCTCGTCCTGACAGTCCTAAACTCAAAGCCTACCAGCAGCGTATTCCGCTTAGCCTTCCTGCCAACAAAGCCGGGCTAAAGCAAATTGAAAAGACAGCCAAAGTTGTCGCTGCTCGGCTAATCGAAAACACGTTCAGCTGGCAAGACTACCTGGGTCCAACGGCTGGATTAAAACGGACTGGGGCAGACATCGGGGCACAGATTGCAGTCTTTAAGAACCACTTTTTTGAATCGCGCGCTGGCATAGCCAAACCGTCATCAACTCGCACCACATGGGAAAAGGCGTACGTTCCTTACTTCAACAAGCTACAGGCGATCGCAGCTCAGCACCCTAGTTACTCTTTGCCCGAAGCCATCTACGCCACTGTCCAGAGCACTAAGGCAAACTCTCGCAGTCGTCAGATCTGCTGCACGGCGCTAGAGGCACTAGCGAGCTTTCTCAATATTTCTTTGCCAATCGAGCTAAAGGCTTATTGGGGTAGCTACGGTAACAGCAAAACTCAGCTTCGTCGGCTCCCCACCGACGATGAAATCCTTCAGACCTACGAAAAAATCAAAAATCCGGCTTGGCAGTTCGTCTATGGCATCATGGCTACCTACGGCCTGCGTAATCACGAGGTCTTCTACAGCGACTATAGTATGCTCACTAGTGGCGACGATGAAGCCGCTATCGAAGTCCTAGAAGCCACTAAAACCGGCCAGCACGACGTTTGGCCCTTCCCCCTCGAATGGGTAGATGCTTTCAATCTACGAGAAGTTAGATTGCCTAAGGTCAATACCGATCTAAGCACCACCACACTTCAGCTCGTTGGACAGCTAGTTTCCAAACAGTTTAGGCGCTATGAAATCCCGTTTTCGCCCTACGATCTGCGCCATGCCTGGGCCGTTCGCACCATTGGCGTTGGTCTGCCCGACACGGTCTCTGCCCGGATGATGGGCCATTCAGTGGCCGTCCACAACCGCACCTATCACCGCTGGATCACTCGCCGCGACCAGAGCGCGGCGGTAAAAGCGGCGCTGGCCAAAGCGTAAGAACCTTCTTCTCAACTGCTATGCGCCGAGACTCTATCTTTTTTCATTTGTTCCAGCAATATCCTCAGCTACTCTTCGACCTGCTGCCAACGCCGCCCGACAACGCCGCTGACTACAATCATGATGTACCGCTACGAGGGTAGTAGCCAGAAGGAAGTCGAGCCAATCTAAATATTTCATTGAAGGATATATAAAGGCGCCCGATTCCAGACCTAATGACTACGCCGCCAGTTAAACCAGTTTTCTGACCAGTCTCGTTTCCAGTGTCCAACCTCCCACTGAGACCGTTGATATTGTCTAGCTGTTGCCTGCGCTAATGCCAACAGATGACCGGGTGATGTTGATGGGACATTAGGAATCTTGTGGCAAAGATGGGCTACAGACTGACCGAGGAAAGCAGCTAAAGGCAAAATGTAATCAGCGGCGCGATCGCCTACTAAATGAATCCCTACTAGCCGACGATCGACACTCACTAACTGGCAATAGCTAGGTGAGGGCGTAGCTCTAGATAAGTCGGTGCTGTTCGCTTGAGTGACTTCCTCTACTTGCACCTTAGTACCGTAACGGTGGATTGCCTGAGTCTGGGTAAGCCCAGCCATCGCAAACTGGCCACCCGCTATGATTGTTTGGCCAAGCTTAAGTCGGCGTGTAGGTAAAAATAGGGCATTTCTGATGGCAACTGAAAGGTCTTGATGAGTGATGACGGTATCTGCCTTTCCTTGAACTGCTGCACCACAAGCAAATAGGCGAGGCGTTCCAGCTTGTAATTTTCGATTGACGCTTAGATAAGGTGAATACTCTGAGGAACGATAGGCAAACTTAGGTAAGATCAGCGCGGGTTGTTCAGTACCAAAGCGCAGCGTACAGTCTGACTGGCTGTCAATCACCTGAGTATCGGCTGGATCTAGAAAGGTGACACCGGCTTGCGTGAGTTGCGATCGCGCCAGTTGCTGCACTTGTTTATTCCAATCGGGTAATACCTCTACTGTCTGCAGCGTCACTTTGACACCGAGCTGGCCTAGCACCTTAGCCCACAGTAGTGATCGCAGCTCTCCGCCCCAAACCATGACTCTTTGAGGAAGTTGTGTCGCACTTAGTAGCGGCTTAAACACATCGGGCGATAAGCCAAAAGCGGCTAAGACCGCTCGCGCTTTTATCTGCCTACTGTACGTAGTCACCCAGCTTTTTTTAGACAGCTGCACAGGCATCTCTAAGACGACATCAACGCCTTTGGCGCTCATCGCTGCCACCGAGAGATCGCTA
The DNA here is from genome assembly GCF_000155595.1 of Synechococcus sp. PCC 7335. Taxonomy (NCBI): domain Bacteria; kingdom Bacillati; phylum Cyanobacteriota; class Cyanophyceae; order Synechococcales; family Synechococcaceae; genus Synechococcus; species Synechococcus sp. PCC 7335. Next base: position 51,812 of record NZ_DS989904.1, read on the forward strand.
TCTTGAGTTTCAGTAGCGATCGCACTCCATTCCAAAAAAGCGCTCCAAGCCCAGTTTGGTCTGTCCTGAGTTTCGTAACCGAACCACTGACTCACTGCCTGCGTTTGCTGTCCATTCGCAATTTGCTGAAGTGCTTGCAGCAGAAAGCGACATCGCTGGTTGAGCAAAAACAAACCTGGTGGCTCTACTAAGGCCACTCTAGCGCCATAGCTAGCAGCCTGAAGCGCAGCATTTCGCCCCGCTAACGTTCCACCAAGAATCACTAAGTCATACTCAACTGCCATTGACTTTACCCTGGTCTCAACTCAGGTAGGACCTCAGCTAGGGCTACTAGTAATTTCTGATTTTCCTTTTCAGTTTTGATTGCCACTCGAAAATAGCGATCGCCTAATTCTGCAAAGCTCATGCAGTCACGGATATAGATCTGATAGCGTTTGAGGAGCTGCTCTTGTAGCGCTGTGGTCGAAACATCACAGGCAACCAGAAGGAAATTGACGTAGCTAGAAAGCGGGGTCAACCCCCTGAGCGACGCTAGCCCACGGTAAAGCTGCGCCCTAGCTGATTCTAACCACTTCCAAGTTTGGCGCTGAAAGGAATTGTCCTGAAGTGCAGCGATGCCGGCTGCGGCTGCGAAGGTATTTACCGACCACGGATCCCGCCATTGCCTCCACCGGCTAAGGGTTGGGGGATAGGCGATCGCATATCCTAGCCGCACGCCCGGCATACTGTAGAACTTCGTCAGCGAGCGGATGACAATTAGATTTGGAAAATCGTAGACGGCTTCAATCGCGCTCTGGTCTTGCTGAGGTGGCAAAAAATCCATGAATGCTTCGTCAACGACAACGAGCGCGAATTTTGACAGGAGCGATCGCACTTTCTTTCTTGCAAAGACTGCTCCAGTCGGATTATGCGGATTATTCAATAGAAAGCCGCACTCATCGAGTGGAATGCCTTTAGGAACAGCCAAGCTAGCATCCCACTGCTCAAACCGCCAGCGGTCCGTATTCAAGTCGTCTATCTCTAACAGAGGAATATTCAACGGCTGGACATCGAACGATCTCAAAGCGCGATCATAGTCGCTAAATCCAGGACTAAGCTTTAGCGTTGGCCGTTGTAATGAAGCTAGATCGCGGGCCGCATAGGTCAGGAGTTCTGCTGCGCCATTGCCAGGAAGAATATAGTCAATAGGTAAGTGGTGATAGCGGGCGATCGCCTCTCGCAGCAGTCCATAGGCTGGATCGGGATATGCCGCTATAGACGAGAAAGCCGCTTGGATCGCTTCTAGAACAGAAGGAGGCGGTCCAAGCGGGCTGATGCTAGCTGAAAAGTCTAGCAGTTCATTAGGAAGACACTGTGCAAGCTCAGCGGCCCAAGTCAGATTTCCACCATGAACCGGTCTAGACATAGATTTCTCGAACGAGCCAAGCAAAAAAGCAGTGACTACTTCTTTTTGCCTGCCACCATTTCCTTAAATTGCTTACCGGCCGAAAACGCAGGCACTGTAGTTGCTGGAATCACCATGGTGTCACCAGTCTTAGGATTGCGGCCTTCCCGCTCCTTGCGATCACGTGGCTCAAACGAGCCGAAGCCCACTAGCGTAACCTTGTCACCTTTTGACACAGCTTCCATAATGGACTCTACAGCCGCTGAAATCACAGCATCAGCCTGCTTCTTCGTAACCGAAGACTTCTCTGCAACTGTATCGACGAGTTCACCTTTATTCATGCTTATCTCCTCGGAGGATGATTGAGTTAGTTTGAACGAGTTGATTTGATCTAAGTTGATTTGATCTGAGCCGACTAATGTTTGCCCACAGGTGTCTGCCCATAGACAAAGCTTGAAGTTTGTATGAGGCTTATCAAAATAAAAAGATTACAAGCAATTGACAGCAATCGCTGAAACCCTTGAAACCTCATGGAAATTTACTGACTCATTCTAAGGGGTACTTGCGCAATCTGAACAGAGAAACCCCTGAATTTGTATGCATTTGGAGGATTTTTAACAAAAATTACTGTTATGAGCGGCAAAGCGACGTTATGGCTTGACAAAAAGCCGATGCTTCCTTTGAAAAAGAAACGTCGGCTTTATTCAAAGATCGGTTGTATCTAGGATGGGTGATATCTAAAGGGGTAGTTTCCAAAGACAGCTAGCTGCATTCTTTGGCTGCATCCTATAGTCAGAAAATTGATAGCCAAAGCGGTAGCGTATTCAAGCGCTACACTAGCTGGTCTCTTACAACTATCTTTCTAGTAGCTGCTGCACATCTTCGCTAGGTACATAGCCATAGCCATAAACACTCTGGTCAGAATCATTCATGACCTGTGGGGTGAGCAAAACAATCAGCTCCCGACGAATATTCTCCCTATCAGAATTTCTAAAGAGCGCACCTAATAAAGGAATATCACCTAGAATTGGCACCTTAGTAACAGTATTTCGATCAGACTCTTGGATAATGCCAGAGAGCACAAGCGTTTGCCCATCTCTTACCCTAATCTGCCCAGAGGTTAGCTGACGGTTGGCTAGCAGTACAGCCTCTTCAGTCCCTATATTGAACGTATCGGTTGGGGCCGAGATAGAAGGTGCTACGGCCAAAGTCACAAAACCATTATCGTCAATCCGATCTATCTGAACCTGTAGGTTTAAGCCAGCATCCTCTTTTTCAAACGTCACTGTTCTAAGAACGCCGACCTCTGTAGTTTCTATGTCGGTTGTGATATTGGTGACGACTTCTTGAGTGAGCTGCACTGCGGCTGTTTGACCTTCTTGAATCACCAACGTTGGATCGGTCACTATCTTAGCGTTGCTGCTTTGTACAGAAGCTTCTAACTGAGCTAGGAACTGTCTAGCAATGCCCAAAGCGCCGCCTGCCACGCCAAAGTTTATTAGACCAATTCCACCGCTCTGGGTGATTGCTGTATCGCCTAGGCCAAAGGAGAACTGGGAACCAAAGGAGTCAGAATCATTCAGGTTGACATCAATCACTCGTAGATTAACAGCGACCTGACGACGACGAATGTCTAGCTGTACCATCTGAGCAGTTGCAATTTCAATTTGACGTGGTGTACCAATTAGCGTTAAAGAGTTTGTGCGCTCATCACCAATGACCTGTAACCCACGTAATAGCGGGTCAGCATCGGCAAAGTCAATTCGCTGATTGGTTAGAGATGACTGAGTAACTGTCGATTCGGTAACGTCTGTACCCTCACCGACTTCTACCGCACTCACGCTAGTTACAGAGCTTTCACTATTAACGGCACTTTCAGCGCCCATTGAGACTAGGAAGTTGACAGCGTTACTCACATCAATCTGGTTTAGGCGGATACTACGTACTAGAACATTGCGGGCGCTATTCGGTAGACGGGGGCCAACAAAAATGGTCTGGCCAACTTTATTCGCGTCTAGACCAGAGAGCTGTAGTACATAGTTAAAAACGTTTTGTACCGACTCGTTTTCGATATCTAAAGAAACTAAGGCGTCAAATGCTTCTTCGCCCTCTCCTTCATTGCTAAAAGCTAAGTTCAGACCAGTAGCTCTTGCTAATAAGGCAAGCACTTCGCGAGCGGAGGCATCTCGTAAGACCAATCTAGGTACCCGTTCTGTTGTGCCTAGATCAATTTCGTCTAGCGTAGAGTCGATATCGGATACAGATAAGTCACCGACTGGGGGCGCGATCGCCCGGGGTAACAGAGGAGGCGCACCGTTCAAAGTCGGTGTCGTAATCGGCGTACCGTCGATCATCACCTCTGGATTCGGCACGAGAATTTCGGGTGCTGCTTCATCTTCTATCGCTTGAGCAAGCTCGAAGGTGCTAGCGCTAGATCCTTCCGCTTCGATAGGAATGGCTTCGGTAAGAGTGGCTTCATTGAGACTGGCTTCGGAGAGGCTAGCTTCGGCGGAATTCGCTTTGCCAGGAACGGTAATTAAGGACTTTGGTAGGTTAGAAGGCGCAGCTTTGGCATGCGATCGCGTATCTAAAGCCAGCACAAAGTCATCGTCTGTTGACTTTTGAATCTGACTAACCGGCGCTTTTGTTTTGCTCAGTACCGTTACTCTGACACGTTCTGGTGCGATCGCTTCTAGCTTGACAGACGCAATTCCAGGCGCAGGATTCTTTCGAGTAAAACTTTCCCCTTCTGGCAACTTCAGCTGTGCATGAGCAATATCCGCTTGCAGTATTTCACCTAGGCTAGCTGTAACAACTTGAGGAGAATCTCCTCTAGTCTCCAGCTTCAGTTCCAATCCGGCAGCGGTTCTTTTCAAAGCAATACCTTCTACAATCGTCGCACCAATAGCAGATTGAGCAACGATCAGAGGGCCGGTCAGTACAGCTAAAGCGCCACCTAACATCAAGCTTCTAAAATTAAGACGGCGTTTCACAAAAAGGTACTCCTTCAATTGAATCTGGCGGTACATAGGCAAAGCGGAGAGCAGAAAATCTTGTCGTAAATATATAGACCGAAAGGCTGTAACTCAGGCGCGAGTGCTGAAAACTGACTTTAGGGATCGGCAGCTTCAGATTCAGCACTCTCAGATTCAGCACCCTCTTCAGTCTCTGGCGGCGCTACCTCTGGGGGTATATCCGCATCGGCAGCCGGAATTAATGCATCAATTTGAAATGACGTATCTAACTGAGACTTTGGGCTACTGATCACTTGACCGTCGCTACCAATCACGGTTTCCTCTACCGCTTGAGTGCTAGTGATGCTGAAGTCTCGGATCATCAATAGAGGCTCCAACCGTTCTAGATTTCTTAAAATCGATTGAGTCTGGGCATAGTCAGCAGAAAAACTGACTGCATAGGTCTCGCGAATGAGTTTTCCATTCACTCCCTCGCCCAGTGAGCTATCCGTCACAACAACTTTCTCTCCGGGGACGAAGGACTGAAGCTGCGCTTCTAAGAGAATAGGAGGGATGCCTCTAGCTCTGACCTGATTGCGAATGCCATTGAGCTTGGCATTACTGCTTTCAATCCGTTGGTTGATATCCAATAGCAGCGTATCCATCGTCTCTTCATTGGCAAAAAGAGCATATACATTTCGCCGTCTTTGCATCGCTGCGGCTAACGCTGCCTCAATCCTGGCAATATTTTCTAGCTCTTCAGCTTGAGAGATAAGCTGTTGTTCTTTGGTCGCAATGTCTACCCGCAGCGTTGCGTTACCGGCGGCCACAGGCATCACTTTTTCTTTGAACAGATAGCCAGCACCGCCTACTCCCACTAAGGCAATCAAAACCCCGAGGATAGTCGGCGTGATTTCCAGACCAAAGACAACCGGATTGATCGGTTCGTCAATAAATTCAACATCATCAGGCGAGAAATCTCCAAAAGCAGTCATTACTCTATTGCTCCTGTTGCTTGAAGGGCACGAATACGAGCAGCTATGCCGGTTGATTCTTGCTGTCGATTCAACTCGATGAGTAGTGCCGTTGCTGGGATACTCTTGATATCGCCAATGATGGTATAGCTAACTAGTTCAGTCGACTCGGCTGTAGCAGCCTCACCCGGACAGCGTCCAGGCACCTGCGATCCCAGATTGGCTGTCGTAATCTCAATAGAGTCACTGACCAGAAAAGGGGAGCTTTTCAGCGTGAGTAGAAAATCGTTTACGTCATTGAAAGAACAGGCATTGCCTGCTATCTCAATACCCCCTACCGCCGAGCCCTCTTCGGTAGGGGCTGTTTGTATCAGGGTTTGAATCTGAGTACGAGCAGGAATTCGCCCCTGCATATCGCGCACGATTGCCGACCAGGGACGGATGCGTTCAAACACGCTAGCTAGTGCTTGGATTTCTGCATTGACAGCCACCGTCTGCTGTTTGATGGTATCTACTTGAGCAACTTTTTGTAGAAGTTCTGATAGCTGCGCGTCTAGAGCAGAAGCACGAGCCGTGAGTCGATCTTTTTGTTTTTCTAGCACCATCCAGTAGCTACCCACACCACCAAACGCGCAGAGGGCAACGGCTAGCCCTATTAACACAGGAAGTCTTCTAGATGTAGGGCTAGCTCCCAACTGAGAAGCAGGAACAAGGTCCTCAACCGGTCTATCAACTCGGTCGTTGAGAAAATTAATATCGATTCCATACATAGCTTCAAACCTCCCTGAGCCCAAGCCCAAATACCGTCGCTAGCCCTGAGCGCTGAGTGGGCAAAGTGTCCTCATCGGTTTCAATTTCCAAAGAATCGACTGGATCAATTACAGTCGTAGGCAGACCCAAACGCTGAGAGAAAAACTGATCTAGATTACCGATCGCTCCGCCTGGGCCAGCTAATACTAGCTGTGCTATCTCCATGTCTTCTCCTTGACTAAGATAAAAGTCGATTGAGCGTCGTAGTTCGTCAGTCAATTCACCAAGAACCCGCAGCATGGCGGTCATACCAGGATTCATACCCCCCGTAGGTCTATCAGTAGCCGGTCTGCTATCAATCGGTGTGGGCGGTATAGACAGAGCCTGTAGCAAATTAATATTGCGAGAGGGAGGTAAATTCATCGCTCGGCTGAGAGCGCTTTGGATTTGGAAAGTACCTAGCGGAACAGCCCGTGAGAAGTGAGGGGTACCGTCTACTACAATAGAAATCTCGGTGCTCTCAAACTGAATATCAACAACGGTGATCGCTTCTTGTGAAGTAAACTGCCGTAGCTGTTCGCGGATAGTACGAATAAGCGCAAAGCTGCTAGCTTCAAGAATGTTTAGATCTAGGCCCGCCTGAGCAAAGGTTTCGGTGTAGCTGTCCGTAATCTCCTTTCTAACGGCAACCAGCAGAACTCTAACTTTCTCGATGCCATCATCGTCGAGCACGTAGCCGACTTTTTGGTAATCAACATCGGCTTCATCTCTGGGGAAAGGCAAGTACAGGCTAGCCTCCTGGTTGAGAACCATTTCATGAAGTTCGTCATCGTCGAGTTCGGCAGGCACGAGAATAACACGAGTGACCGCACGAGCTGGTATTGCAGTAGCCGCTTGGGTGACATTGATATTGTGCTCAGCCAACGTTTCTTGAATGATTTCAGCCATAGCCAAACTATCGACTATCTGACCTTCTTCAAAGACACCCTTAGGCACAGCAGCCGTTGCAAAGGCCTGTAGCGTTAGCTTTTGTCCCTGTTTTTTTAACCGCACTATATTGATGCGCTCAGGCGTCAGTTCGATACCGACACCCGACGAATTTCTGGAGAATAGTGACTTGAGTCTGTTCACGACCGCGCCTAGATTTATATCCGAATTTCGACCCTAGATTGCCCAGGTCTTAACAAGAAAATTACGTCCGTTTTCTGTAAGACTTGGGTGGCCTTACGCTTGTCGTAGCGGGTTTCATACGTAAGATTACAAATGAAGCTCGCTATAGCTTTTTGTAGTTTTCCCATCATGCAGATGTAACAAACAGGCTTGATGTGCGGCGCTGTAGTAGCTTCTTTTCTTCTACTTTTCTAAGTTATGGAATTCATCGGCGCGATCGCCCAGCAGTAATCACCCAAAACAAAGCCTTCACCGCTCGATATAGCAGTAAAGGCTTAGATAATTTGAAACTTGGTATGATCTAGCTTGATGAAAGCGATGAAAACAACAAACTAAGAGAGCGGCAAACTAAGAGAGCTTAGTACCTTCAAGCTTTTCTTGCTCAGTGACAGCATCGATGCGATCAGCATCAGACTTGTTTAGCTTTAGCTTTTCGCCCACACCAGCAATCTTAGATTCCACATCGTTCTTAGCAAAGTAGCCAGAGAGGAACGTGCTCACAGCAGATAGCACAATAGGACCTAGAATGAAGCCTATCAAACCGCTGACGCTAAACCCAGGCACCAGTACAGAGGCCAGCCAAAAGCAAAAGCCATTAACGACCAAGGAAAAAGCTCCTAGGGTAAGGAAGGTGACCGGCAGCGACAACAGCTTCAAAACAGGTTTAACAGAACCGTTGACAAGACCTAGCGACACCGCCGCCGCGAGTGCGGCAGGGAAAGTGGCAATGCCCACACCTGGAACAACCAGATCAACGATTAGGATGCTCAAGGCGGTAATTAACGTAGTTACGAAAAATCCCAGCATATTTTTTTCTCTTCTTTTTAAGGTTGAATGATTGAAAGCGACTCTAGAGCAAGGTCTACTTTCAGGCCAGTATTAGGTAGGGTCAAACTAATCTGCTGGCAGCGCAGCTTTCTCATAGTGTTTGGCGATCGCCCATACCGCGTGGATGCTACCAGGTAGCACACCTAAAAATGTCAAAGCCAGATTGATAAAAAATGCTGGGCTGATCCCGTAAGTCAAGAAAACGCCAACGGGTGGTAGCACAATACCAAGTATGTAACGGACAAGTTTGTTCATGGGGTGTCTATCTCCTTTGCTTTACTCTTTTAGAATGCCAGAACTCTTTTGCTTGTAAGGTGTAGAAAACCCGCTAGGATGAGGAAACAGATGGTACATCGACGGTTTTCACTACTCTTACACCTTCATTTGCAACAAAGCGTTCGGACAAAGTGTTTGGTCAGATGATTCGGTTGGATAACATGAGCTAGACGGCATAGTGAAATGCAGTCGCATCAAATCATCCAGAAGCCAATACCTCTAAGTATTATTAGAAGTGTAAATTCATACATCCATCCGAATGAAGAGAGCTTAGCTAGAGCTACTACCTCTGACGGAGGTAATTGAGGTTTAGGAAGGTTAAGGCTGTAACCTGCGCTACACAAGTGCGCTGATAATGCATTTGGAGCGAGTACGAACCTAGAGCGAGTAAGAAGTCGACCACTAGCGTTGGAATATAGCAGTAGCCTAGTAGCACAGGGCTGAGCTGTCTGATTACGATAATCTGGCCTACCCGGTTGCCCCAAACAGGTAGCTTGTGATGTAAAGTCACAAATCATCGCGCTGTTGAGTTGCTGTATATACCATGACAAATATTCGCTACTGGAAAAAGTTTGTAGCCCTCGCCTTAATAGGCCTACTCTCAAGCTGGCTGATTAGCTGTGGTAGCAGCGCTAATACTGCTACTGACGGTTCTGGTAAAGCCGAAGTCGAATTTTGGACGATGCAGCTCTCACCAAAATTCGATGATTATTTCAATTCGCTGATTGCCGATTTTGAGGCTGAAAATCCAGAGACGACTGTGAAGTGGGTAGATGTTCCCTGGTCTGATATGGAGACCAAGATCTTAGCGGCAGTATCGGCTAATAATGCACCGGACGTGGTGAATCTAAACCCTAACTTTGCCTCTCAGCTAGCGACGAAAGGAGCTTGGCTAACTTTAGACGATAAGCTTTCTGAAGAAGAAAAAGCAGTCTATCTACCGAAGATTTTTGAAGCGACCCAGATTGATGGCGAGAGCTTTGGATTCCCTTGGTATCTGACGGCTAGAGTAACGCTCTATAACAGTGAGATTTTTGAAGAAGCTGGTATTACCGAGCCTCCAGAGACCTTCGAAGCACTAGCTGAGGTGGCTAGAACTATCAAAGAGGAGACTGGGAAATATGCCTTCTTTATCAGCTTTGTACCCGAAGATGCGGCAGACGTGCTTCAGTCGTTTGTGCAGATGGGTGTAGCGCTAGTCGATGATCAAGGGAATGCAGCCTTTAATACACCCGAAGGCAAAGCTGTCTTTCAGTACTGGACCGATCTCTATCAAAATGAGCTGTTACCGCGTGAAGTGCTAACCCAGGGGCACGCTCAGGCGACTCAGCTCTATCAGTCGGGGCAAACAGCGATCTTGACCTCAGGCGCGGAGACTTTGAGCGCGATCGCAACCAACGCTCCAGACATCGCCGCTGCCACCAAAGCCGCTCCCCAAATTAGCGGCGTCACCGGCAGAAAGAACGTAGCAGCTATGGATTTAGTCATTCCTAGATCTACAGACGTAGAGGAAGCAGCGCTAAAGTTCGCCCTTTTCGTCACTAATGATGAAAATCAACTAGCTTTCGCAAAGTCGGCTAATGTCCTACCTTCTACAGTTAATGCGATGTCTGATAGCTACTTTACCGACCTGCCAGCAGAGGCTTCTCCTGTAGAGATAGCTCGCTCTGTTAGCGCTAGCCAACTAGAGGATGCAGCCGTGCTGATTCCAGCGATGGAAGATGTGAAGGTCCTGCAAAAGGTGATCTATGACAACTTGCAAGCGGCGATGCTAGGGGATAAGACCGTGGACGAAGCGGTAGCAGATGCAGCGACAGAGTGGGATAACCGATGACTTCGACGGCGCTCACCTGACTTCGAGGCTGCTTGGTTTCAAAATAAGGAATGCAGTATGCAAAATCGACTTGCTTTATTATTGCTGTTTGCGATGGTGGGATGTTCAGGTCAAGAGAGCGCTGAGCACGTATCTGAAGCCGAAATACCAGTGACGCGCTCAGCGTGTGAACAGCAGGGATTTGTTTTTATAGAAGCGGGCGATTTTTTGCGGGGAAGTGATCGCACCCAAAAAGACTACGCCTACCGCATCAGCGCTGAAGGCTTTGCCGATTCGCCGGAGGAGATCGCCGAAGCAGAGGCGGGCTATCGGCGTCGCAACTGGTTTGAGCGCGAGCCGGACGAGCAGATGGTCAATTTGCCAGCGTTTTGCCTAGCTCAGAATCTAATTACCAACGAGGACTATCAAGCGTTCGTGCAAAGTACCGATCATAAGCAGCCAGGTATTTCAGCCGCAACCTATCAAGCGCAGGGGTTCCTAGTGCATGACTACAGCAAAGTAGAGCCTTATCTATGGCAAGACGACCAGTACCCAGCTGGCCAAGGACAGCATCCGGTGGTACTAGTTTCGTATGAAGATGCGTTGGCCTATGCAGAATGGCGATCGCAACAAGATGGCGTTACCTACCGACTGCCAACGGCTTTGGAATGGGAGAAGGCGGCTAGAGGGACGGATGGGCGCTATTTCCCCTGGGGCAGTGAATGGCGAGATGACGCTACAAACTGGGCGAGAAATGGACCTACAGGGACAAGTGCGATCGCTACCTACCCCGATAGTCGCAGTCCCTATGGCATTGAAGATATGGCGGGCAACGTTTTTGAATACACCAGCACGCTCGTTGAAAAATCCAATGGTGAAACGGAGGTTTTACTTAAAGGCTGCGGCTGGGATGACTATCCAGGTTTTTGTCGAGCGGCCTATCAGCATGATCGCCCCCATGACTCAAAACACATTCTTTTTGGCTTTCGCCTGACCTTAGAATAGGTTGGCCAAGCAAAAGAAAGTATACTTTGTCGCCTGCTGCCCGCTAATATCAGTCGAAGTAGAGCTATTTCCTTAATCTATGGCACCCTCTTTGCCCAGCAGCTTACCTAAGCCCCAAGACTCAAGCGCTCAGCCAACAGAGACTCAGACTTTGCTAGAGCTTCAACGGCTCATCGACGTCATTGCTCAGCTACGTAACCCTGAGGGCGGCTGTCCTTGGGATCTCGCTCAAACACCTCAGAGCCTAACGCCATACATCATTGAAGAAGCTTACGAAACGGTAGATGCTATTCAAACCGGTAAGACCAAAGATGTAGCCGAAGAGCTAGGTGATCTGTTGTTACAGGTTGTCTTGCAAGCGCAGATCTTTCAAGAGCAGGGTGATTTCAACTTGGGAGATATTGCGAAGGGAATTGCTGATAAGATGATTCGCCGGCATCCTCATGTTTTTGAGAATCAGACTGACGAAGCAACTGATAAGACGCCAGAAGCAATCAGTACTACGTGGGAACAAATCAAGTCAGCGGAAAAGGCAGATACTGAAGATCCTAATAAACTATCTCCAAAACTGCGGCGATACGCCAGATCATTACCTCCACTCACAGGGGCCATGAAAATCTCCCAAAAAGCTGCTAAAGCCGGGTTCGAGTGGGACTCCCTGTCAGGGGTCTGGGCGAAAGTAGATGAAGAAATCGCCGAACTACAACAAGCTATTCAATCAGAGACCACTACTGCACAAGAAAGTGAGCTTGGTGATGTTCTATTCTCTTTGATTCAGATTGCACGGTGGCAAGGGCTTGATCCCACTGCGGCGCTTCAGGGCACGAATCGTCGGTTCATTCAGCGCTTTGCTAGTGTTGAAGCTCAAGCCCAAAAGCCGCTACATTCCTATGATCTAGCTGAACTCAACGCGCTTTGGCAACAGGCGAAGCAACAGATTGCAGCACAGTCAATTGTCTCAGAGCCCTCTGCATCAGAGTCCTCGCATTAGAGAATAAGCACTGTCAAAACACAATCCCTTACAACACACAAGCGCCCATACTAAACCAGGTAACAAGATAGTTTACATTACAACCTTGGATGACAACTAGGCTCGAAGACTCGTCAAATCTGGACTAATCTTAAGCCGAACGACAATTCCAGTGATATTGTCGTGCCCATTTACCTCATTAGCTAGCTTAATTAGATCATCCATACCAGCCACAATCCCTTTCTGCTCTTGTAGTATTGGAGCGATATGGCTATCTAGATGATCTTCTACTAGACTGTTGTCACTTAGACCATCGGAGCAAAGCAGGAGCAAAGTATCCTCCGAAAAGTTGAGGTAAGTCACGCCGGGAACAAGATCCCTTTGACTACGAGGCCCTAGCGCTTGAGTTAGCTGGTACGCGTCCGGGCGCTCATAGGCGATCACTGGATCGACCCCGTGCTGAATCTCTCTTTGGCCGACTTCATGATCGGTTGTAATCTGCTTTAGCCCGGCTCGCCGAGTATATTGATACAGCCGACTATCCCCCACATGAGCAACCACTGCGGACGTTCCTTGCAATAGCAACAGAACTAGCGTTGTCCCCATACGTTCGTGTCCAGCCCTTTGTTCTTCTTCATTAAGTTCGTATACCGCCTGGTTGGCCAGTTTCACCGATGCAACGATTGTGTCCTCGTTCGGTAGCCCACCCTCTGCATCGGTGTCGCCTGCAAAATTGTAAGGCCAGTTCGCTTCAAAATAGTCAGATAGGGTTCGAGCCGCTAACCGACTAGCGATTTCTCCCCCATCGTGTCCGCCCATACCATCGCATAGCACGTATAAGCAGTGGGTCTTGAGACTGTGAGCATGGTTATCTGATAATTTTTGGTAGCGGCTAGCAATCGAGAAAAAGTCCTCATTGTGATCTCGCATACGGCCAACATCAGTATGACCAACGTCTTCTAACGCAACTAGCTTCATAGGTAGAACCATCGTAGATTCTTCCATTTCTGTAAGATCACTAGCCAAGGTACTTTCTAAAGGATCAACTAAAGAATCTGTTGAAAAATCTACTAGAGCCATATCATTTTCAGAATCAGCCATGGCCACTTTAGAATCAAACATGGCCACCTTAGAGGCGGACGTATCTTTAAGCTGGGGGAGATGAGGTGATAGACCAGTTTGAGGCGTGGCTGCCGCTGGCGTGGAGCGGAGACCTTCGCCAATGACGGTAAGTTCGTCCCTTAGCTGTTCCAAAGTATTGGCAGAAGTCACCGCTAATATGAACTGTCTAATCTGTCTAAGTGTGGCAATTTCACCGCTATGGGGCTGAGCAAGGAGAGACTTCAAGAAGGCTTGTAGATCTGGGAGCTGAGGGAGATCTGGGAGCTGAGGACTGGAGGATTGAGCGTCTATAGACTGTGAATCTACAGACGCTACAGAGGAGCTGTCTTGATTTTCTAGGCAGCTAGATTGACTCTTCAGCCGGGTAAACTTGCGTATGTATAGAGATTGATCAGAGGTGACGCCAAGATTGTCGGCTTGCAAGAGACTGGTTCGCCATTGAGGAACAGGCTTGAGCTTAGCCCAAAGATCGATGAGCAGCTGGGTCCAGTAGACAGGCTGAAGCGGATCAATAGCAGTAGAGAAGGCTTTGAATAAGGGAGTTGTGGTTGGCTGATCGTGAGTGATAATTAGGGTGCTCTCCCCTACTTGCCAGGCATCATAAAGCTGAGGGGTTGTCTCTTTGAGCAACAGATAGAGATAGGCATCGGCGGGCAGGTCCGGAATAGATTGAAGGGTTTCTAAGGTTGGCGCAGTATCGGCACTGGTCAGATCGCAGATCTGCTGCTGCAGGGGCGATCGCAACTCAATTTGAGTATCAACCACGTAAGCTCTACCTGGACTAAGTACCGTAGACACCTGATAGCGACTGTCAGATAATTGGCCACTCGGCTGAGTAATCGGCAAGCAAGTATCTGGAACTAGTGCTAAGCAATCAATGGGCATCAGCTCAACTCGTAGCAATGGCTTAGCTACTAAAGGTGTCCCACAGCGCTGACAGAAGTTGTGATCGATTGGGTTGGCAAACTGGCAGTTGGCGCAGGTGAGCATATCAAGGGCTAGAGCATTATCTCCAGAATGGCTTGGGAATAGTGGCAGAAGCTATCTGCTCTAAGCAGCGTTACTTGGTTTGGATTATGCCCGAGAATGGACATTACCAGGAAGTGATCGTATCTCTGTTGCTGTCAGCGATCGCCACTGTCCAGGTGATAGGCCAGATAGGGTTAGCGCCAAAGCAGCGCCAGCTCGTTTTTTCGTCTGCCGCTGCTTTTGCCGCTTTTCGGGGGTCGGCAGAAATAGAGCACTGCGAACCAGACGCAGCGTTGGGAAGCCTACTGCTGCGGTCATTCGACGCACCTGTCGATTTTTCCCTTCAGTTAAGGCGATTTCCAGCCAAGCTGTCGCTATCTGCTTACGATAGCGAATAGGCGGATTTCTAGGCGGTAAGTCGGGGTCTGGGATAACGCTTACCTGAGCGGGCCGAGTTCGATAGCCCCGAATAGTCACCCCCGCTCGTAGCTGATCGATCGCCGCCTCTATAGGCTGGCTCTTAGGTCCGCACTCTACTTGCACCCAATACTGTCGGCGATGGCCAAAGCGTGGATGGCTTAGCCGATGTTGCATAGGGCCATCGTCGGTTAGTAGCAGTAATCCTTCGCTATCACGGTCTAACCGTCCTACCGCATAGACATTTGGTACAGCTACCAAATCTTTCAACGTTCGCCGGCCTGATTCATCCGTGAATTGACTTAGTACGTCATAGGGCTTGTAAAGCAACAGATAGCGATAGGGCACGTAAGCAAACTTATTAATTCTTGAACTCTATTGACAAATCATCCTAAACCTAAGAGAGATCGATATTCTAATAAAACAAATTAAGCTATGTTGTGAGAATTCGAGCCATGGATAACGCAAAAACCTACAAGATGAACTGCACCCTAAAGTTCGGCGATATCTATAGCCAGATTATTGTCTGGCTACTGGTTCTATTTATCAGTTTGGCTTCGGCTTTAGCACTGATGGGAGCTAGTCGTCCAGTATATGCTCTAGCTACCGTTGGCCTGATCTTTGTGCTGTCGCTGCCGTTCCTGCTTTTTGCCTTTGTGACAACGTTGCTAAATCACATTGAATTTAGTGAAGTTGATCCCGATGCGGTAGTTGCGAAGTCACCCGCAGCCACCGCACGCTTAGCGAGCCAAAGTGCCTAAGCACTTACTGTCAGCTTTTTAAGAAAGATGCTCAAATAACCTAACCCCTTGTAGGACAAAACTATAGGGACGCAGCTAGGTGTGTCCCTGTAGTTTTGCCTATTGTTTTGTTAGAGATCGCTAAGCGAAAGCCTATGGCGTGGGTGCTGCTGACTCCGCCTCTACATTTTCTTCTACTGCATCTACATTCTCTTCTACGACAGTATCTTCTCCGCTCGGTGAAGTCTTCTGGCTGACCAACTCTCGCACACCGTCTTTATACTGAGCCGGCGCTAACGCGATCGCCTGGTCAAATAGAGCCTGAGCTTCGCTGTCTTTGCCCTGCTCTTTTAGAACTAGGCCTTTAGCAAGCGTAGGACGAAAATCTGGCTGAGTCGGCGAGGAAGCTTGAGCATCTGCGATCGCCTCGTCATAAACGCTCAGCGCCTGCTCCAACTGACCTCCTTCCACATACACCTGACCTAACAGCAGCTTGACGGAAAGCTCGTCAATACTACCTGACGAAATTCCATTGTTTTGGTCCGCCGTCTTCAGGGTGTCTTGTAGTAACCCTATCGCCGCTTCAGTTCGATTTTGACTTAGCAGCAAAGCTACAAACCCTTCTAAAGCTGGAACACTACCAGGGGTTTGGGTGAGAACGCTACGATAAACTTGGGCAGCACCCTCTAGATCATTAAGCTGCTGTTTAGTCTGAGCAAGTAAAACTGCATATCTAGGCTCGCTAGGATTTAGATCTACTAGCCGCTCTAAAGGCTCTACAGTCCCCTCTAAGTCCCCTAGCCTACTTTTAGCATAAATGATACCGGAGAGCGCCGTTTGGTTATCAGGCTCTCTGCTAAGCACCGCTGTGTATCCTTGAATCTCACCCTCTAGCTGAGTAGTTTCATCTGCCGTTGGCTGAGTCGCTGCTGAGGGTGATTGATTTCGGCTAGAAGCTCGGCCGTTGATACCAAATAAGATAGGAACAGCAACAAAGGCTGCAACCGCTGCGATCAGAACCCCTCTGACCAGCCAACTGTCTTTCTTTAAAACCATAGTATGCTCCTTGGCTAACTGTTCATCGACTTGACTATCAAACTATCTATCAAGGTACTATCCATCAAAATAACTTGCTCATACTAGCCTACCCCCCTCATCTCCCTTCACTCCACCTATGCAGCTTCACAGTTCGACCCCTACTTCACCACCCAATTTCACAGCCTCACGTGTAGTTCTTGTAAGTAGAAAACAGGTACAGAATTTGCTACTCATTAAATATTTTGAAGGAATATTTTGAAGAATACTTTGAAAAAATATAGGTAGATCTGCTGATGTACAGCGCGAACCTTGATCAATCCAATTCTTTGGTATCTTCACGCCGGAAAATGTTTTGTTTCTGACAAGAACCGTGAAGGCCTAGTCATAGAATTGAGTCGTTCGCGCTAGCCTATGAGGAACCTTATAGGAACTAGCAAGTGCGATTGCTAGCTATATGATTGTCGCGTAGTGCGAGTGAAGGCTTTTCTTGGTCTTTACTATCAAAAAATCGCAGGTACAGTTCAGGAGTTAGAGAATTGATGAGTTCTGCTGCTAGCCGCCCCCAAAAATCTGCCAACCAATCTGATGATGCCGCTTTGAATTCTACCCAGGCAGAGTCAACCGCAGAGTCAACCACCAACTCCAAGACTAACCTGCATCAGCCACCTAGCCGATCGCTGCTCCGCCCCCCGGCTCGACCTAAGCCGCCTGCTCGTCCTGAGGTGATGGCCTCATCAACGCCCCCAAAACAAACAGATCTCGAAGCAGCCCCAGCAGTCTCCCAACGCCCTGGTCCGATTTCGCTACCGAGCGATCCGAGGCAGTATCGAGCGATTGGATTGATAAAAGGAAAATACATTGCCTCTGAAGAGCAGCTTAACCGAGGAAATATCCAAACAAGAGACGGAAGGCTCATCGATGCGGTCCTATTAGGACGGGTCACTAGCCTACTCAAAAAGCATATTGACCTAGACAAAGACCATCTCTGGGTGGTCTATCCTCGTACGCTCCTCAAAGAGGAGGGCAAGGGTGAAACCCCATCAAGAGCCGAGCAACGCTCCTCTGATGAAGAAGTATCTGACCAGTCGAATTCTAATCAGACTAGCACCGAGCAGACTAGCACTGAGCAGTTTGAGGCCGAAAAATCTGACACCGCTACAGCCAGAAAAGAGGCGAATGAAGGTCTAGAGAAAATTCCAGCGCTGCATGTCCAGATTGTAGGCGTCTGGGAACCTGAAACGCTCAACGCGGAAGCTATGGAACAACCTGAAGAGTCTCGCCCGCTCTCTAGTAAAGAAGCTGAAGCGCTATGCGATCAATTCTCTATCAGAGGAGAGGTAGCTAAATACTCTGAAGAATCAGGCGAGATCACAATCAACATTGTCCAGCAGAGTAAGTCTGCGAACACTAAACCCAAGCGGCCCTTCAAGCTATTAATTAACGGCCAGCTTGAAGGGCGAACCACGGGTTACTTCTGGGACTTGACGGTTGAGCGACAAGAGGGCAAGTTGGTGCTCAAAGAGGGGAAGTCGATTGGCGTAGTCCCACCAAAGAAAAAGCCAAAAGGTCAAAAAAACGCTAAGCGGCGTCCGCCTTCTAATAAGACAAAAGGAGCATCAGGCCCACCCAAACCTAAACCCAAACCAAAAACGGCTAGTACGATAGCCCAAAATACGCAGAAGCAGAGCAAAGAGCAGGGGTAGAGGGCACAGGCAAAGAAATCGCTAAGGTTAAGCTAGGTAACGCTGCTTAAGCCATATCTATTTGCGGTCCCCAGCTATCTTGTGGCATAAACCGCGTATCAGTCGGCAGCGCTGCGATCGCTTTAGTCAGCTCAAATTCGCCTGCCTCGATTCTTTGCTTCAGATCGAGAGCCACCTGCCCAGAAAGATAGACGCTAGCTAGCGGCGCAGTCCTTACCGCTTTGCCATCGAGTACGATGCGGCCTGACTTGAGCTGTGCATAGCTGACTAAACCGAAGATAGGTCTAACTCTTCTAGGAATTGAAAAATCAATCACAGGCACCACTAAATCTTCATCTTTGACCGCGCAGCTGGCCAGCACTGCTTGGTTAAGAATCGGAATCGGCACCCCAACGCCTAGCATTAGTGAAGGGCCATAGCCTTTGAAGTAGCAACCGCGCACCCAATGGGCATCCATACGTTTGGCATCACCGATCAAAGCAACAGTAGCAGCTGGCCCAACAGGCGTACGATTGGGTAGACGACGCTGCAAAGGGAAGTGCTGAGTGCCTTCCCAAGCAATATAGCCTTCGCTACCGCCGAGCAAAATTCGGGTACCAATGCCAATAGTTTGCAGATCAGGGAGGTTGAGCAGGGGGGAAAGAGCGCCTGTATTGGCATAAACGGCGTTACCTAAGCGAGGCTGTAGCGGACCTAAATAGGTAGCCAAAGGACGATCTCCCCCATTGACCGCCACGATAAAGTTTTGGTAGAGGTTACGAGGGTTGAATAGGTAGAACTGATTGAGGCGATCGCGCGTAATCGTCGTATCCAAACTGGCCCGAGGATAGCAGTCTGTCACCTGGCCAAGGGCACTCAGGCGCACCGGTTTATCCGCTATGAGATCGGCAATCACATGACCACCGCCACGTTCTTCTACCTCTCCTTCTCGAATACTGTCTCGGCTGGAGGTCATCAGCTGCCCCGCCCCGAGGTAGAGATCCACCGCACCAAAACCCGAGTAGGCTAAAACGCCATCTAAGTGACATTCAACAATTTTGATAGGCGGATCGCTATGGCCCAGATTCATCATTGCCCCAGAACCTTCCATTGGCTCAAAGGCTCCAGTGGTGATCACATCAACTGTTTTAACCGCCTGCTCAATGCCTAGTTCCGTGATTTTCGCTTTTGCTTCGGTAATGGTCCATACGGTGACGCTACCCTGGCGAATCTTGTCGTTTATTTCGGCAATGGTGCGCATGGGTGAATAGCTGAGTGAAGCTGTATCGGATAAACCTCAGTATAGGTTGAGTTTTGTATCACACATTTGAATATCCCCTATGAATTCTACAAACAGGCAACCCCCTATCACTGCCTATCACTGTCTAGTAGTCTTGGAATAAACGGTATGAAGAAATACGTTTTTCTGAAATTCAAAGCTGTCTTTTGTAAATCGCTAGAATGACCGTTGATCCTAATTGGCTTACCTTAAAAATACTGACAAAACAATTGAGAGAAGGGAGATTAACAGTCACTCAATTACTACAGAGCTGTATTCATCGCATTAACCAGCACGACTCTCAGGTGCATGCATGGGAACATCTTGACATTCAATTAGCCTTGCAGTTGGCGAAGGGACTAGATAGGGCAATAGAGCGGTCTGATGAGACACCTCCATCTCAAATTGTTTCTTCCTTATTCGGTATACCTATTGGTGTGAAAGATATCTTTGCCACTTTAGATATGCCCACGGGGTGGGGCATGGATATCTATCGAGATCGCTATCTAGACCATGAGGCAGCTGTTGTATCTCGATTGAAAGCCGCTGGTGCGATTATTCTAGGGAACACTGTCACTACAGAGTTGGCCACCGCTGCTGCCGGGCCTACAGCCAATCCCCATCATTTACAACATACGCCTGGGGGTAGCTCTAGTGGTTCAGCCGCAGCAGTTGCTGATGGTATGGTGCCCCTAGCCATTGGTTCCCAAACGATGGGCTCAATTTTGCGACCCGCTGCCTACTGTGGAATTTTTGGGTTTAAGCCTAGCTTTGGGCTTATTTCTCGGTATGGCATGATGCCCGTTTGCCAGGAGCTTGATCATGTAGGAATTTTTGCCCGTGGCATAACGGATCTTCAAATCTTATTGACCGTACTAGTAGGCCCTGATCGTCGAGATCCAGACAGTTGGCTAGGGGAACCTTTTGGAACAATAGAATCGACATCGAAATTGGCACAACACCATCACTCGTCGTGCCTCCGAATCGGATTTGTTTCAACACCTTACTGGAATCAGGCCGAGAAGGTTACCCAGGTTCGTTTACATCAGGCAATGTCTAAGCTGCAGCAGGCTGGAATCAATGTCGAAGAAGTGAGCCTACCTAGGGAGTTTGATCGCGCTTGGGAGGTTGTTCAAACTCTCTGTGCCTATGGACTGCATAAAGAGCATGGCAGTCACCTGCCAACCAACGTTGGTTCACCAATCTTACAAACCTGGCTGCAGCGCGGACAGGCCGTCTCTGACGCGAACTACCGACAAGCCTGCCAATATCGTGATCGCTACCGCCAGTTATTGCAGCCTATTTTTGCCCAATACGATGCTCTGCTTAGCCCTGTTACGCTTGGGCCTGCTCCATTTGGATTGACCAATACAGGGTCTCCTGTCTTTTGTGGGCTGTGGAGTCTGTGCGGCCTTCCTGCTCTAAACCTTCCGCTCGGGCAGACAGAGTCGGGGTTACCCCTAGGGGCACAACTGATAGGACCCCTTTACGCTGATAGAGAACTTTTAAAGGCTGCAGAACAATGCTGGACAGTATTCAAGATGCATTTTGGTGGCGTGAAAAGACCTACAGGATGATAGTACCCGTATCAAAAAACGCCGTTGATATAGACTTTCTGGGGTTCAGGGATTGTTTCAATCTGATCAGGGAGGACCACGAGTACAGGTTTATTACGCACCGTCACTGTACCAAAGGTGCCTCGAACCTTCAGCCATATGTCATTTTCAAAATCATCGGCAGTGTCTGTATGAATCGATAATCCTAGGGGAACCGTATCAGACAGGCAACAGCGAATCACCTGGCGTGCTAATACAAATTGCTGAGGCGCACCTGGAAAACTTCGGTATACGAAGCCAGTCACATCTACTGGCTGCCCTGGAAATATCTCTAAAGGTTCTCGTACCGACGTAATTAACCGTCTCCACTGCAACACATTACGCTTTAACGGGTCAGGTTCTTCTCCGGCAGGCTCAGCATAGGCCCAGATATCAATCGCAGGCTTATCATCCATTTGATCCGCTTTGCTCGGCCCGCCTCCTATCCACCGGCTCAGATTTTGCACAAAAGGAAAACGACGAGTCATCAGCCTATGCAACTCTCCTCACTTAATCCGGGTATCTAACATCTCGGCCAATTCCTGCTCTTCAAAAGCCCTTACGACTTCCGAGCGCAACCGATCCACAAACAAGTTGCGATGGTAGGCAAAATCCTCACTCATCATGTCGCGAGGGCGCGGCATGTTTACCGTTACCATCTCCAGCATTCGCCCAGGATTGGCCGTCAAAATCAGTACGCGATCTGCTAAGTAAACGGCTTCATCAATATGGTGCGTTACAAACACCACCGTTTTCCCCGTCCCCTGCCAAATTTTCAAGAGGAACTTCTGCATCTGATGACGGGTTTGCACATCTAAGGCCGCAAACGGTTCATCCATTAGCAGCACCTGGGTTCCGAGGCACAGAGCCCGGGCAATGCAGGCTCGCTGCTGCATACCACCAGAAAGCTGATGAGGATAGCGATGGGCCGATTTGAGTAACCCTACCTGTTGTAGATATTCTTTGGCGCGCTTGTGGCGATCGCGCTTCCCCATTCCCTGTAAGTTCAACCCGAAAGACACGTTCTCAATCACCGATAGCCAGGGAAACAGCGACGCCTGCTGAAAAATCATCGATCGGTGAGTGGAAGGCCCGTCAACTAGTTCACCACGAAATGAAAGAGACCCCGACGTGGGTGACTCTAGCCCAGCAATCATGCTCAGCAGCGTACTTTTACCGCAGCCACTAGGGCCAATGACGACCAAAAACTCTCCTGGCTCTACCGAAAAGCTGATATCGTCAATAGCCAGGTTGGGCTCGGCGGTATCAGGATTCCAAATCTTGCTGATGCGATCGCAAACAATCTCACTCATGCTTTATTCTCCTATATCTGCGATGACCCTTTCCACCACAGCACCCGCCGCTGTAACTGACGAAAAACCACATCTAGTAAGTAGCCCACTACCCCAATCACGGCCATTCCCAAAAACATCAGCTTGGCATTAAACATTTGCCTTCCTACCATCACGATTGCCCCTAAGCCCGTATTTACCCCCACCATCTCAGCCGCAAGTACAGCCATCCAAGCCGCGAAAAAGTTAATTCTCAAGATAAAGAACAAATCAGGAATCACCGCAGGTAACACCACCTTGAACATTACCTGTCGGCGAGTCGCACCCAATACCCTGGCTGTATTGATATACAGCTGATCTACATTGTTGACCGCATTTACTGTTGCCAACGTAAGCAAAAAGAAAATGCCAATAAACACCACAAAAATAGCCGCTCCATCGCCAATCCCAAACGCCATAATCGCAAACGGAATCCAAGCAATTGGAGCAATTGGGGCTAGCAGCGTAATCACCGGCAGTGTGAGCTTACCAAACAAATCAAAATAACAAGCCAGTCCGCCTACGCCCAGAGCCGCAATAAACCCTAGAACAATTCCTGCCATCACTCGCTTTAGCGTCGCCACCACAGCAGTCAACAACACAAAATTACCGCCCGTGCGTGTCACGCCAATTTGAGGTGCTAAAAACTGTTCCTGATTTTTAATTTCAGCGAAAAACTCATGGGGCGGCGGCAAAATTAACGTGTTGGTCCAGCCTAGTGCTGTTACCAGCTCCCAAATACCGATAAATAATGCCAATGACAGGCACCACCACATCACTGAGATCGCTATCTGCCGCCGCCAGTGCTTTCGCGCATTCGCTTTAGGCCGAATAGTCACAGGTATTTTCATCGGCTCATCAGCCACGCGATCAGCAGTCATCTCTCAGTCCCCATTATTCAGTCCCCGCTATTGAGTTCCTCACTATTCGAGTTACCTATGTTGTCACCTTTACCTTCACCTGCTCCCATAGCTCCGGACTTTCGGCAATCACTTCTTCCAACAAAGAGAAATTAACAAAATTGTCGTCTAAGTCAGTGTTGATGTAATTCAGCTCCCTCATACTTTCAGCTCGACTATACATAAAGTCACGTTTGTCGCGAATATCAACACCTGGCGGCTGCGCTTGAGCAGAAGCCAGCAAGCTGTCCATATCAGTCTTGTAGTACTTATCAATAGTGACCTCAGCGGCCTTAGCAAAGTTACTCTCAATCTCGTACTGAGCCTCAAAGAACACCCGAATCACGTCCTTTACCATCTCGGGTTCTTCAGCGATAATCTCGTTACGTACAGCTAAGACACAATCGGGATAGCCACTCCCATAGATGTCTACACCATTACCCAAAACGTTGCCATTGGTCTCTGTTTTTGCCTTCGTGGCATAGGGTTCAATATGGCTCACCGCATCGACCTGACCGGCTACATAGGCATTAAGTAACTCGGTGGAGTCGCCCAGATATACCATCTCCACATCGTCATAGCTCAGCCCTTCTTGCTTTAAGTAGTCATACACAATCACATCTAGGGTATCTGCTTGGAAGGTAGCGACTTTCTTACCTTTGAGATCGGCAAAGGATTTGATCTCGGGTTTGGCAACCACAATGAGTCCTTCTACTCCGCTACCGGCAACTACTTGGAAGGAAGCACCTTGGGCGTAGGCTGCGATCGCATTGGTGAATGGAATCACCGCCATCTCTACTTTCCCCGTCGCCAACTGCACCGCCACATCAGCAGGCATCGGGGTTAGCGCCGCTGTCCCTTTGAAGCCATACTTAGCAAACAGCGCTTGTTCCGCTGAGTAAAACAGCGGCATATTACACAGCCCAGCGCCGTGTGCAAACTTTATTTCGCGTCCCTCCCGTTCCCCAGAAGCAGCTGTATCATTACTAGTGCAACTACTCAAGAAAGACAATAAGGGAGGCGTCAAGGCGGCCCCTATACCCATCTTAAAAAAGCGGCGACGACCTGTACGAAACTGAAACATGATGAATCTCCTTGATCAATATCTGTAGAAAACTGTCTGTAGAAAACTGTTGTTTAATGCTGAAACTTTAAGGCGCGTGATAGTTTTGGCAGCTAGTGCAGTAATGAGACTCATACCCATTTGGATTCAACCAGCCGTCATAAACCTTTTTCACATACGGAAAAACTTCTTTGGCCAGCTCTCGCCGCCTTAATTCTTGAGGTGTTAGCGGAGCCCTAAGTTGCTCAGCTAACTCAGCTAGCAGCTCATCCTTATCTACATGCGTAAACTTCCCATCTTGCAAAATCACCTCCCCCGCCACCATGACTGCCGAAATTCCACGAGGGCGGCTACGGTGAATCACCGCATCTAAAACAGAAATTGTGTCATCTAAGTAGGGGTAGGCCAGATGTGCCCAGTCCATCACGACCAAATCTGCGGCCTTACCTGGGGCGAGCACGCCTACCTCATCAGCAAACCGCGTCGTTTTTGCGCCATTTTCAGTCGCCATCTGAAACACTTGTGGCGAAGTCGGCACGACAGAATCCATTCCTGGCACTCGATGTAGCTTCAGCACCAACCGCATTTCCTGCAGCATATTGCGGTCGTCATTGATGCCTGCTTCATCGAGACCCATACCCACTGTCACGCCTTTCTGGGCATACGCGTTCAGCGGCGCAATGCCGCTTTGCAAACGCAGATTAGAGCTGGCATTGTGACAAATCATCGTCCCGGTTTCAGCAATTAAGTCAATGTCCTCTTCGGTGAGCCACACTCCATGTCCCAGGGTCAAGTGCGGACCCAAAACGCCTAATTTGTGGAGGTGCTTTACCGCTGAGGTGCCCGTACGACGATGGGCATATTCCATTTGATAAGGGGTTTCTAGCAGGTGCATATGCATGCCCACGCCATACTTATGCGCACGTTCTGTTTGCGTCGTCAGCGCATGATCATCGCACCAGTGCAAATTCGCTGGGGCTAGCTGTAAGCGGATTCGGTTGTCAGCTTTGTTCTCCCACGCTTTCCACAGCGCCTCAAAGAACCATAGATAATCTTCTAACGGCACCTCGTGAGACTTCAGAATGGCTTCCATGTCCGCCGCGATACTGGGCGGCAGCTTAGATACAAACTCGTCATTTGACTCATATACAAAGTGGTTTTGCGTTCGTACTCCAAAGCAGTAAGAGACTCTCATGCCAATATCAGCGTAGGCCTGAAGCACATTCGACGAAATCTCCGACCAGCGAGGCGCAGGCCCAGGTAACCACCCATGAATATGCTGCACGGTGGTAATCCCCGACTCAATCATCTCAAAAGCTGAGTACATCGTGTCGAGATAGAAATCGACGTCCCGTGCCGACAGACGACTAGCGAACCAAAGCTCTAGTGGATAGTCTAGCGAGCCTAGCTGAAAAGGGGTCAAACCCACGTGATGGTGGCTGTTCACGAAACCTGGCATCACAATATGATTGGCCGAACCCAGGATATGATCGGGTTCGTATTTAGCCGATAGCGCTTGATACGAGCCTATCTCTACTATTTTTCCACCTTGTTGAAAAATAGCACCATCTTCGATAATTTCGGCTTCAGTGCGACTCAGCACCCGGCAGATAACTTGCTTACCACGAATGAGGGTAGAAGACATGACATGACCTGCAAAAGAAACAGAGAGCCTCAAAATTGAGGTTACTGAGTCTTTCTCAAGAACAGCCAGCTTACAAGGTTTACCTTTAGCCAAAGACAACTAGCGCACCTTGACAAAAGCCACTCTATCAAAAGGCTTCAGAGATGTTGCGCTAGTGGGAAAAAACTACTTTGTAGGACTAAACCACGCCAAGCTTGGTCCATTTATAGTAGAAATACTAGGCGGATACTCAGGGGTAAGCTGTATGCATTGATACCTTTATCTCATCTTGGAAATGATCTTAATGTTCAGAAATGAGCTTAATGTTATGAGAAGTGCCTGTTCATGATTATCTTGTTCGTGTTGCCATCCAACGGGAACTAGACTTTGCTTCGACCCTTGCCATTCGCCCGCAGGGATAGTTCAAGCGTTTCCAGAACTCCGCTGTACCTTTGGAGCCCGCTCAACTGTTTTAGATATTGCTGTTTTTGGTCAGAACGCATTCCGTGTGATCTCGATGGACAGGTTTCAAACTCATTCAATCTGCCGCCAGATTGGACAATCGAGATTCTCTCACCTAGTCAGAGTCGAACACGGGTGACTCGTAACGTTATCCACTGCCTTAACTATGGGTGTGAAATGGGATGGATTATAGACCCCGCAGAGTCCTTGATATTCACCTATGGCTTAGGTAAGTCAGTGAGTATATTTGAAGACCTCACAGAAGGCTTACCTACACCTGAATCTGCAGCAGCCGTTAACCTGATACCAGGCGATGTGTTTGGTTGGCTGCAGGTGTAGTTCAGTATCTACTGGTTACTCGGCCTTTGAGCAACAATCTGAAACGTCGGTGCGTTAGCAGCTCCGACGATGTGCACTTGTCCAGAGAAAGATAGCTACGGTAAGAGCGGGGGTGATGATCAGAGCGATCGCCACCCAGTTGAGCGCGGAACCTGCCAAACCAGCAACTGGCAGCAGCGGCCCACCAAACTTGATCAATACGCTCAGAGCTGCTGACGAGACGAGCACTTTTGCTAAGAAGATCAGTGTATCCTTTGTGCTGTTCATCTTGTTTTACCTTGAGAGACCCACGCTATAGCTGCTGGCTTAGCGTGCGGAGGGATAAAGAGCTGGTTGAGTGACGCGGGATGCGCCCGAAGCCAGCAGCCCAGTACTTCGCTTCATTAGCTGAACCTTGCTAGCCGTGAACTGAGCTAACCGCTTCCAATTGCTGTCGCTCACAGAAACTTGCTTAGCCGTGTCACCAGACACCCAGCCAACGAATGACCGACCCGCTTTTTCAGCCAGTACCAAATCACCTTTACGAAACCCGTGGCGGGTAGTCGTGCCGCCATAGGCTCTGCGAATGCCGCCTTCGCGAAACTGCAACAGGTGAAGCTGACGCCGCGAAATAGGGGGTCTGCGAATGACAGAAAAAGCAGCAGGGGTAATCGCAACCGCCCCTTTCCACAGTGCCCCATCTGACTTTAGCGAATGCACCGACTCGTATCTAATAAACTCTGAACTGGCTAGCGCTACCCCATCGACTGCATGAGTCTCAGGCGTTTGGTCAGACTTCTTTTGAGACTTGAACAAGCCCAATGCGCGACGCAGGTTCGCGGTGTCGTAGCCAAACTTGGTGACTAACTCGCAACGGTTTACTATCTGTTCGAGCATCCAGTTCTGGCCGACCATCACCGGACTAAAACGATTGTCGCCTTTCGCCTTGACTAGCTCGTACACAACTTTAGAAACTGGGAAGATAGCTTGCAGCTCTTTGAGTACTCGTAACTCAAGTTGACGGTTCGCTCGAATAGAGGGCGCTACCTTCTTGCTTTTGCGGTTGTCGAATCGCTTTTGACGATGGTTCCTGAACTGAAACAAAACGTTTCGATTAATTCGTCTACTTCGCCTAGTCCGACGCATCATCGCCCGAGTCGCCATCCGCTTCCTGACGGTCTCAAAAGGCAAGACCAGATGCGCCATCAAAAGGGTAGCTTTAGCTGACTGAACGCCGATGCCAGAGTATTTCTTGCCTGGGTCGATGCCGACTACAACCGATTGAGTTTCGGTGCCTGATGGCTCACCAGTTAGCTGCACATAAAACACGCCAACATCTGACCATTGCTTGACGGCTTTTCCTGCCTTTAGCCAGCGCCGCACCCGTGAGGGTTTGGCGGGCATCAAAGGTTGGTGGTTTTTATCTACAACGGGAACACGCATAAGTGTACTCAGTGAGTTGATATAATCCAGCGCCGAAGCCCTGTGTAAGTCCCTTCCCGCACCAATGTCAGCATGGCTTGCCATAACGCAACGCCTAGCGACTTCTAGGCTTAGAGTGAATCCGAACGAGGGAAGTATTCGGAAGTCTGTGACAGACATTGGCTCGGTGCGGTAGTCAACGGTTTAACTTAGGGATGAGCCCCCCAAGCCCCTGCTATAGCCCGCTAGGGTTTAGCGTGGGTAGTTGACTTAGGCTTTGCCAGTTCGATTGTCATAGCGCACCATTCGTCTTGATAGGTCGTGCCTGTGACTTGCCAACCGCGTGCCGTCAGATGCTCTTCCACCCAGGCGGCTTTACTGGTCAAGATGCCGCAGAGAATGCCCCAGGTGTGCTCGTTGGCCAGCTCGCTAAGGCGAGGAATGATTAGCCCAACGATAATCTCTGAGAGGATATTGCAAACAATTCCATCTACGGGGCCTGCAGCCATCTCGACGACTTCGCCGACGCTGCCTAGCCGAATTTGTAATGCTTCTGGATCGATATCGTTCAAGTTGGCATTGTCCCTAGAGGCCCTAATCGCCAGCGGATCTACGTCTGCTGCGTATACCTGCTTGGCACCATACAGCAAAGAGACAATAGACAAAATCCCCGAGCCGCAGCCAATATCAGCAATTACCGCGTTTGCTAGCTTTTGTTCGGCCTGTTCTTCTAGCGCCTTCAGGCATAGCTGAGTAGTGGCATGGGCCCCAGTCCCAAAGGCACTACCTGGATCGAGCGTCAAGATAGTGCGATCTGTCTCAGGCGGCTCCATCCAAGCTGGATTAATCAGTAGGCGATCGCCCACCTCCTCCGGCTGCCAATGAACCTTCCAGCTGCTAGACCAGTCTTCTTCAGCAATCAGCGACCAGCTCACCTGTGTCGTCGGCTCTAGGCCCATCTGCACTTCGTCATCGAGGATAGTTTGCCGGAGCGTTTCAAGCGTTTCATGCTCGAACTCAGTCGAAAGCAAATAGGCTTTCACCACACAGCGAGTGCCCACTTGCTGACTGGCTGTCCCTTTACTTTCTAACTGGGAAAAGTACCAGTAAACGCTCTCTTCAAGTGTGAGCGGACAGTCGACAACAACTTCCCACCACTGGTTATCGGTAGGTGCAAAGCTGTTTGGCTGAGCAGCTGTTTGGCTAGAGGGAAATGGCATGAAAATTCAAGAAGTACCTACGTATTCTGCCCAGCGTATTCTGCTCGGCTCATCCTATAGCACCACTACATAAGCGTCACGGATGCCCTGCTCCTTTTTAATCTCTTCTAGGATGCCAGCAGGTAGTGGATCGTCAATGCTGAGCACCATCACTGCATCCCCTCGAACAATCTTACGGCCTACCTGCATACTGGCAATATTGACATTGAAGCTGCCTAACAAGGAGCCAATCTTGCCGATAATTCCTGGCATATCACGGTGCAATGTAAACAGCATGTATTGTGTTGGCGGCACGTTGATAGGAAAGCCATCCATGTCAATGATGCGAACCTCACTGCCACCTAGCAAAACGCCTGTGACCGAATGCTCACCCAAAGATCCTTTTGCCGATAAATACAAGGAGCCCGTGTAGTCTTCTACCGTCGTATCGCGAGTTTCTACCACTCGAATTCCGCGTTCTTTGGCCTCGATTGAAGCATTGACATAGTTCACTCGCTCTTGCAGGGCATTAGACAACAGTCCTTTAAGAGCAGCGACGACAACCGGTTTGGTATCGTTTTGAGCCAGTTCACCTTGCAGCTTGATATTCAGTTCTTCAATTCGACCGCCAGCTAGCTGACCGACAAAGTTGCCAAGCGTCTCGGCCAGATTCAAATAGGGACGCAGCTTTTCTAACACGTCGGGCCGCAAGCCTGGAATGTTGACCGCCGATCTAGCTGGCAGCTCTAGCAAAACGTCGCGAATTTGCTCGGCAACATCGACGGCGACATTGACCTGCGCCTCTGCGGTGGAAGCCCCTAAGTGAGGTGTGAGTACTAAAGGTTTACCAACGGCCCTTAGCGGGGACTCGCCTAGGGGTTCTTCGCTATACACATCGAGAGCTGCCCCCGCAATTACGCCATCGTTCAGCGCTTGTGCTAAGGCTGCCTCATCGATAATCCCCCCGCGAGCACAGTTAATGATACGAGCAGACGGCTTCATCTTAGCAAGAGAGTCAGCGTTGATTAAGTTGGCTGTATCTGGTGTTTTGGGAATGTGCAGCGTAATGTAGTCAGATTCGCTCAGCAGTAAATCCATTTCGACCAGGCGGCATCCTAGTTCTTCAGCGCGATCGCTAGAGATATACGGATCGAACGCCAGCAGATTCATTCCCATTGCCCGAGCCACCGTGGCTACGTGGGAGCCAATTTTGCCTAGACCCACCACACCCAACTTCTTTTTGTAAACTTCTACGCCGGTAAAGGCTTTACGATTCCACTCTCCGGCTTTCATCGACTCATTAGCCGCTGGAATAAAACGCGACATCGAGAGCATCATCGCCAACGCATGCTCAGCAGCGGCGATCGTATTGCCTTCTGGAGAGTTGACAACGACAATACCGCGACGGGTAGCCGCCGGAACATCTACGTTATCGACGCCGACGCCTGCTCGACCAATAATCTTCAGGTTCTTACCTGCTTCTATGACAGCTTGAGTCACCTTGGTTCCAGAGCGAATCATCAACGCATCATAGTCAGGAATGATGGCAACCAGTTCGTCTAAGGGCAGTTTTGTTTTGACATCGACAGTGGCAACCTGGGAAAGAATATCCAGTCCGGACTGATCGATAGGATCGGAGACGAGTACCTTGGGCATAGAAGTTGTTAGAAGATTTCGGACTTACACAGACGGCTATGTTACTGCAAAGTGGCGGCTTCTACTTTAAGGTTGTGATTGTCTTTATTAATCAGCAATTAATGGCGCCCTCGATTGCAGCCTCGGTTCGCTACTCGCTATGTGCAACGTCCTCAAGGGCGTTAAAAGCATCGGTAATCACGACATTAGACATCAAGAAACCTTCGGGATCGCTGAGCTGTATACGATCTGTTGGCCTAAGTTTGATTGCATTGGAATCATCTAATAAAGCGGATTCAACTGAAGCAGATTCAACTGAAGCGGATTTAATGGTGAGCCAGCCGTTTTGGAGATGAGGGGCGATCGCTTTACCCAGCGCTTGTAGTCCCTTTTCTCCATAAATCTGATGAACGCCCCCTAAAGCGATGCCCGCAGGTAGTCGTAGTCCCATCATAATTGATTCAACCACTTGCTCTTCTGGGTCGATAACAGGGTCTGCTGTTCTACCGCCATTTTGAATAAATGCATCTACCCACACTTGATAGCGTTGTTGAGTTCGAGGTCGATCGATGCGCTGGTGGTTCAAGTAGCTAGTCGCACCCATCCCAAACCCGTAGTTTTGTTGGCAGCGCCAATAGGTCAAATTGTGTTGGCTAGCGTAGCTGGGCTTAGCATAGTTACAAATTTCGTAGTGTTCATAGCCGTTAGCGCTCAAAACTGAACGGGCAACGCGGTACATCTCTACGGTGAGATGATCGCTAGGCAAAGGGGCTTGTCCCGATATGTAGTAGCGACTAAAAGCGGTTTGGGGTTCGACGATCAGATCATAGATAGAGAGATGCTTTGGACCCAGTGTGATCGCTTCTATTAAAGCCGCTTGCCAATCTTTCATGACTTGATAGGGCAACCCCAAGATCAAATCTAGGCTGAAGTTCTCGATCCCAGCTTGCCGCAGTAGCTCAACCGCATGGAAGATATCTTCGCGCCGATGAAACCGCCCTGCCGCCGCTAGCAGTTCATCTTTGAAAGCTTGCACGCCTAGACTCACTCGATTCACGCCCGCTGATTTGTAGCCTCGAATGTGGTCGAGGTCAAACGTCGCCGGGTCCATCTCCATCGTGATCTCCGCGTTTGGTGCAATGCCAAATCTATGGGCGATCGCCGCCAGAATTTCTTCTACCTGTGTTACAGACAGCAGCGAAGGCGTTCCCCCGCCGAAAAACACCGTTTTCAGCGGCCTTTTGTCGTAGATAGGGGTTGCGGCAATCTCTTTTAGCAGCGTTCTGGTGTAGGTGGCCATCGTGTTAGACGTGTCGCCCCGCTTCTTTTCGCCTATAACCGTGATGGCAAAATCGCAATAGAAGCAGCGTCGACGGCAAAAAGGAATATGGATATAGGCAGAGGTCACCATAGCGCTGCTATGCACAAGAGGTTACAAAAAAAGTGAGAAGACCAGCGAACGATAGATCAACCCCTATAATGGCCGTAATCCTAATCACAGCAATGCTTTTAAGCGGGTTGCGCTTTTCCTTACGGCTCTACACTTCTATCCGGTTTTATACATAGCTTATGCTCGACGCACTCATTGTATTTTCATTCATCCTTACCGGGGCAGCCGTCGGCTTTTTTAGCGTCGAGCTTCTTCCCGACTCAGCCCTCAATCAAGTCAGTAATATTGAAGGGCTAGAGTCTGTCACTGCTGGCTTTGGTGCGCTAGTCGGCGTTGCTATCGGCTTGATTGTACAGACTAGCTACCGCCGCATAGAGCGGCAGATTACCGAAATGCCGCCGGACCGACTGCTAGCAAGGGCAGTTGGCCTAGTCGTAGGGCTACTCATTGCCAACCTCATGCTAGCACCGCTTTTTCTGCTACCTTTTCCAGTCAAGTTTAGCTTTATCAAACCCGTTACAGCGGTCATGGGTAGTCTGATATTTGCCGTCACTGGCATGAGCCTAGCGGAAACCAACGGTCGCGCCCTCTTCCGACTGATCAATCCCAATAGCTACGAGACCCTGCTGATTTCTGAAGGTACCCTCAAACCGTCTAAGTCCAAGGTACTAGATACCAGTAGTATCATTGATGGCCGCATAGAAGATCTGCTCAAGACTGGGTTTATTGAGGGTCAGCTACTGCTACCGCAATTTATCCTACAAGAGCTACAAAGAGTTGCTGACTCAGCTAGCGATCAAAAACGAGCTAGGGGCAGACGGGGCCTAGACATCATCAACCGCATTCGCAAGAACTATCCCGATAGAGTCATTGTTGATCCAGCAGACTATGACGACATTAATGCGGTCGATGCCAAGCTGGTCAAGCTAGCTCAAGAGATGAAGGCAGACTTGCTGACCACAGACTACAACCTAAACAAAGTCGCAAGCGTCCAGCAGGTGAGTGTATTGAACATCAACGACCTGGCCAAGGCGCTCCGTCCTACCTACCTACCTGGAGATGATATTGAGATTCGAGTGCTAAAGGAAGGGAAAGAACCCTCACAAGGCGTTGGCTATTTGAATGATGGCACCATGGTTGTTGTTGAAGAAGGTAACGAGTACATTGGCGACAATTTAGTCGTCGTCGTCACCGGGGCTTTGCAAACCTCAGCGGGTCGGATGATTTTTGCTAGACCTAATCGCTCTGCTATGGCCTCCTCATAGTCTTTACTAAGCTCGGCTCTAAAGACAGGCTCAGCTCTAAAGACACTCAATCTAGGCCTAGCAGATTCAGCTGAGCGTGGTCTTTTTTAGCTTCGCGTTTCTGACGGCCTTTCTGGCGAACTTTTTGCCGTTTTGACTTGTTTAACGTCAGTTCGGGTTAAGCAGCAGGGGGAAGTTCCCATTCCATATGGAGAGAAGGCTTCTTCGGTTGGTGGCAATAAGCAATCAGTCCACAGAGGATGTTGACCCAGCAGTTGACCGGACTACGGTGACGAGAATGCTCTATCTGCGAAATGTTCTTCAGTTGGTCGATAATCGTTTCGATGATGGAACGTTTGCGCGAGAGTAGCTTGTCAGTTAGCCGCACTAGCTGGTTCTTCATGTTGCGCCGAGGCTTAGCAAAGAACTCGATGTTGAACGCGTCGAGTAGTTGCTTGGCCAGCTGCTTCGATACATAGCCTTTGTCTGCGCAGACTTTTCCCCATAGTCCAGTAAGTAAGTCAAAGGCGGGCTCACGGTCGTCCGTATTGCCCGGGGTCAGGGTGAGGTTGAGCAGTTCACCGCACTCGTTCACCACGAGGTGTAGCTTGAAGCCATAGAACCAGCCGACAGAGGTTTTGCCCCTAGCTGCCGTATCTTTGCAGACCTTATGCTGCCAAATGCGACGGTTGTGGCAGACCGATAGACTGGTCGCATCGATAAAACTAATGCCTGTACAACGGCCGAAGCAGCGCTTCAGATAACAACACAAGGGAAACAAACAAGAGGGCGTCCATTCGACAAAGCGGTTATAGCTGACTAGCGTTGGAAACGCTTGCTTCCAGTACTGGCATACATGATGAACGTAGTAGTGTTTGAAGGTGCGGTAGTGGCTTTGGTGAAAGCCGATGAGTATCGTCATCACTTCGCTTAGGCTCAGCGAACGAGCGCGTTGTCGCGTCTTTAGATGGTGGCTTAGCAGTTGACGCTGCCAGAGGGGTTCAAACACTTGGCAGAAGTCATCGACGTGGCAGAACAGTTCTTCTAAGCTGAACATAGTGGAGGATAGGGCTGATGGGTTTTACAACTTCAGCTTACCTATCCTCCTTTCTTCGAGCTTTCCTTATCCCGAACTGACGTTGTTTAGCCAGCCGCCGTGGGTAACGAACCAAGTGCGAAGAATTTTGGATTGTTGCTTGTCCAGGCAATCTAGATCTAGCGCAGCAGGGAAAAGGCTATCGGTGTTCTTTTGGGTCCAGCTGACATCGCTAGGGAAGAGATCTGCGCCGAAAGGAGTGACGTCTTTTGGCATCCTAGTCAGGAAGGGGTTGATGTCTGTAGCGTGGATGATATGGTGGCGAAGATCATCAATCCGTTTGGTTCGGCGATCGCGCGCCTGTGCATAATTCAAAATCGGCTGAGGATATCCCTTCACCTTTGGCGGCGTTCCTAGCTGCTCGGGCTTGAGATGTCTTAACTCTGGTAGCCAGCGATAGACAAAACGACCTTGCGGATCGCAGCGATCAATCGCTTCTTGCTGCGGATTGTAGATCCGAATCCACGCTTTATTTAGGCAGTGAGTGACACCCGCCTGCTGAGCCCACTGATAGTGATCAATCGGACAGTCGCCATCAATTAAATAGCGCATGAAATGCAGAGCGCCATATCGCCAGTCCATGCCAATTAGATTGCAAAGGAAACTAGCATAGATAGCGCGGACACGAAAATTAAGTGCGAGCCAGCCACCAGTTTCTTTTAGGCAGCGAGCCGCAGCATCAATGATGGGATAGCCCGTCTCACCATTTTTCCAAGCCTCGTAGTGCTCAAAGTTATCGTCCCAGCCGCCGTTTTGAAGCTCCTCAGCAGGCAGCAAGCTATCGCTTGGTCCGGTTTCAAAAGGGGTATAGAGTGATCGCACTTCAAGCTGCGGCAGATACCGAAACCGCTGTGTAAACCCACTGCCCCATCGCAATCGAGAAAGTAGCTGATGAGCACTGCGCTCAACCCTTTTATCGGTCCACCAGCGGGGGTCTGCCTGCCTGTCCCAGATTGTCTGTGCGCACTCCCGAATAGAGATAGCACCATACTTGAGATACGGACTTAGGCCACTAGTCGCGTTCGCACTTGGATAGGAAAGCTGCCAGTAATACCGTTGAGCTTTGCGTTCATCAAAAAAAAGATTAAGCAGCTTACGGGCCTCGATAGTGCCCCCTTGAGGCACCAACATGCCATCTGAGATATGGCCAACCGCTTCCAACGATGGCAGTTCATCAGATGAGATGTCGGGGGGAACTTCGATTTTTTGAGGAGTCGGGATTTGAGGCGATCGCACGCTTTGATACCAAAGCTGTCGATAGTCCGGATAGGGGACCAAATCAGGTGTGCCACCTAAAGGTTCAAACCAGCGAACTTTTAGACCTTCTCTAGTTAGCGCTTGGTTCAAGCGTGCATCTCGCACACGTCCATAGATCCGTTCATAGTCTATATAGCTATAAATGCCATCAGACTGAGTCTCTCTAACTAGTTTCGGCAGCACCTCTACTGGATCGCCTGAGCGCAAAATCAATCTGCCGCCACGCGATCGCAAGTCCTCATCCAAAGCCGCAAGACAGCTCAGCATAAACCGTACTCGCCCCGATCCCGTTTCTGGATGCTTCAACAGCGCCCGATCAAATACAAAGACAGGGACAATCAGGCCTCGCCGGGCGGCTCGATAAAGCGGCTCGTGGTCTGCAATTCTCAGATCTCGGCGAAACCAAACAACAGTACGATTCATGCTGACAAGAAATGACCTCGACACTTGCTGTACAAAGGGTTGCCGCTAGCGATTGTTTACACTAAGACTCCACCGACGTGATTAGTCTCTACCCCTAGACCAACATCCCAAAGTCGATCTCATGATCGACTATTGGGATCATAAGACAATAGCAGTTCATCCGAACTACTATTCCCCGAGTGTAGATTGCCTTGAACGATGACTTGGAAACATATACTGGCTATGACTTTATCTTCAGGCAATAGCCTTTCTAGAAAGACTAGCCGCCAAAACTAGCAGTTAAAACCAGTTCGCTAGCCAGTAGTTAGTCGCTGGCTGGCTCTAACCAGCTATAAATTGGCGTAGACAACAACGCAGCTACCTCGTCCGCACCGACCGCTTTATGAAATAGATAACCCTGACCATACTGGCAGCCTAGCTTTTGCAGTTGATTAAGCTGCGTGCTATTTTCGATACCCTCGGCTACCACTTCCATATTCATTGTCTTGGCCATACTAATAATCAGCGGGACAATTCCCAGGCTGTCTGGATCATCGGTGATTGACTTGACGAATAATCTATCTACCTTCAAGCAGTCAACGGGTAGCTGGTGCAGATAGCTCAGCGCAGAATATCCTGTACCAAAATCATCGATACTTAATCGAATATTCTGCTGCTTTAGCGCCTGCAAGATTTCATCTACTAATTCATGATCTCCAATCAGAGCCCGCTCCGTTAGCTCCAACCTCAAGCGGTGTGCAGAGATACCTGCAGAGTCTATACAGTGCTGTATGTGGCTTAGAATAGAAGGCTGCAAAAGCTGCTCTGCAGCAATATTGACGCTAATCGTAATCTCGCTATCTAGCACACCGGCTTTTTCCCAGTCAGATATGTGCATGCAGGCCATCTTTAGGACCTGTGCGCCTAGCTCAACAATAAAGCCTGTTTCCTCTGCAAACGGAATGAAATCGTTGGGCGGAATTAACCCTTCTACCGGGTGCCGCCAACGCACGAGGGCTTCAAAGCCGACTACCTTCATGCGCCTTATATCAATGATTGGTTGATAGTGAACCTCGAATTCTTCCCTTTGCAGGGCTAGGCGCATACCTGTCTCGAGATTCAATAGCTTCACAGCCAGATGGTGCATGCCCGGTTCAAACCAGCAATACTTGAGGTGCATGTGTGCTTTGGCTTGATACATCGCTACATCCGCATCGCGCAGCAAATGTTCTGCAGAAGCATAGCTGCTATCGCCCCATACCATACCAATACTGGCAGTAGAGAAAATATTGTGCCCAGCGAGCAAGAAGGGTCGAGAAAGGATTCCATAAACAGTTTCAGCAAAAGCAGTCACAGCCGTTTGGTCAGCAATACCTACTAGCAAAATACCGAATTCATCGCCGCCAAAGCGAGCTACCATATCGACTTCGACGTGCTTTTGCTCCAGGTTGGTAAGCCTACGAGCAATGCCTTTCAAAAGCTGATCACCAATGCGATGTCCCAACGAATCGTTGATCCTTTTGAAGCGATCACAATCTAGAAATAAAACTGCAAAGGACGTCTGGGGATCGTCTTGAGAATGTGATATCACATTGTCTAAACGTCTTAAGAACGACGGCCGGTTGGGTAGACGAGTCAGGCGATCGCTTTGAGCTAGATCGAGCATTTGACTATGAGCTAGCTCAAGTAGCTGTGTTCTTTCATTAACACGTTTTTCTAGCTCAACATTGATCTGCTCTTGCCGCTTCCGGGCTAGCCGTAGCTCGATTTGCAACTGTACACGAGCGATCACCTCCTCAGTCTGGAACGGCTTAGTCACATAGTCTGCCGCACCGCTGCGAAACGCTTGGATTTTATTGAGAGGAGCATCCAACGCGCTCAGAAAAATTACTGGAATATGAGCAGTAGCTGATACCGTGCGCAGCCGTCTGCAAACTTCGTGGCCATCCATATCGGGCATCATGATATCTAGCAGAATCAGAGCAGGTTGATGGCTCTGTGCCAGCATCAGCGCCTCAAGCCCGTTGGATGACTGAATGACTTCATAACCTGCAGAAGTCAGTAGTTTGGACAATACAAATAGATTAGTCGGTGTATCATCAACAATCAAAATGCGGCCTAGCTGTTGGTTCACCATCTGACAAGAAGCAGACTGGAGCAAGCTAGGTGGAAAAGTCATATGTGTTTCCGACAATGTTCTATCCAAAAGACTAGGCTGACGAAACTGAACGCTCAGTTGTTCATTGATTCTTCATTCATGGAGCTATTTACTACACTTTCTAGAGATACCCTAGGTATGTCCTGCGATAGGTATGTCGTGCGAGTAGATAGCGGTCAGCCAAGTTAGTCTAGCGATACAGTAATACTGAACAAAACGGAATATCGCTATAGAAACCTGCCAAGTAGTTGTAAATCTGTCCTGAAAATCAGGTTCTAAAAATAGTTAGTTAGCTTAAGGTGATTGAACGATAGCTGTTGAAGATAGCTTTCGAGTCACAAGAGATTAGCATTGGGGGTTATCTCTATTGTCATAGTTGAAGCTGCTATAAGAGCGAAGATTTAATAATTTGCTCAAATTTGTTAAATCCATATACTTAGCTACCACCCAAAATCATTTATTGCGCCCCACAGATATCTCCTTTAA
The DNA here is from genome assembly GCF_000155595.1 of Synechococcus sp. PCC 7335. Lineage (NCBI taxonomy): Bacteria > Bacillati > Cyanobacteriota > Cyanophyceae > Synechococcales > Synechococcaceae > Synechococcus > Synechococcus sp. PCC 7335. The sequence continues at coordinate 90,764 of NZ_DS989904.1, forward strand.
AGAACTATGGGTCTTTTAGAAGACTATGGTTCGGTTTAATTAATTCTGGTTGATTAGGAAAACATAGTACCCAGCTGCTAGCTGAACTATTGATTTGTAAAGATAACAAGGCAGAGCTTTAGGAAATTGAAACGTTCCTTAATGATCAGCGCTTACTTAGGTTCAACCTCTGCAAGCAGTCCATCACAAGCATCCAAAAGCAGGTCAATCACATAGTCAAATCCCGCCTCGCCACCATAATAAGGATCTGGAACTTCCTTATCACGATGACTTCGACAGTAGTCACACATCAGCTTTATCTTGTGGGCATAGCAGTTGCTTTCATCCAGATTCAGGATATTTTGATAGTTGCTGTAGTCCATCGCCAGGATCAGATCAAAAGTCTCCAAATCGGCTGCTGTCAACTGTCTAGACTGGCCTACTAGCGTCATTCCTCGTCGCTGAGCGGCTACGTTCATTCGGCGATCGGGTGAACTGCCCACGTGATAGCTGCTAGTACCTGCCGAGTCGCACACGATTTTGTCACCTAACGATCGCTGGGCAACTAGATGATTCATAATGTTTTCTGCCGAAGGCGAGCGGCAGATGTTGCCTAAGCAGACAAAGAGAAGGCGGGTAGGCATAGACGCTCTTGTATCTGGGGTTACTAAACTACATTCCTGGTAGGCTCAGTCCACCTGTTAGCTCTTCCATCTGCTCACGCATGGTTGCTGTGGACTTGTTATATGCATCTAGCATCGCCGCTTTGACCAGATCAGAAAGGACTTCTGCACCTTCGCCTAGAGCCTCTTCAGAAATCGCTACGCCACGCGGCTCTTGGTTGCCACTCATGATGACTTTGACTAATCCACCACCAGCGGTGCCTTCAATCTCCATCTGCTCAAGTTCTTCTTGAAGGCGTTTTGCCCCTTCTTGAACCTGCTGTGCTTTTTTAAAGGCCTCGCTTAGCTCTTTCATTTTGCCAAGGCCGAATCCAAATCCTTGTCCTTTTGTCATGGCTCTTTAGTTTGTTTGATAAATCGACTGTCAAACTATAGCACTGGCTCGGGGGGAGTCGAAGCTGGGAGAGTCGAAGTCACCAATGATTTTGACTTCGGGTTCGAGTCGGATACCGTTACGCTCTTCAATCACAGCTTGGGTGTAATGAATTAAAGCGAGAACGTCATCAGCCCGGGCACCTCCTAGGTTGACAATAAAATTGGCATGAAGGGTGGAAGTTTGGGCCTTACCAATTTGGTGGCCCTTAAGTCCGGCTGCCTGAATTAGGCTACCGGCACTGTGATGTAAAGGATTGCGAAAGACGCTGCCACAGTTAGGAAGGTGGTAGGGCTGAGTTTTTCGCCTTGATCTTAGGTCGCTAGCTGTAGCCGCTTTGATTTGGGTAGGATCGTGGCCAGGACTGAGCTGAAAAGTAGCCGAAACGACGGTGCGATCGCTCCCCTGAAGATTAGACGTTCGATATCGAAAGCCTAAGTCAGCAGGCGTTAAGGTGCTCAGTGTGCCATCAGGATCAACAACTTCGGTCTCTACTAGAATGTCGGCCGTTTCTCCGCCATGGGCGCCCGCATTCATTACAACGGCTCCGCCGACAGTGCCTGGAATACCAATAGTCCATTCAAACCCTTTGAGCCCCTGACGAGCCGCTTTCCAGGCCAACGACGACCAAGGCTCTCCGGCAGCAGCGGTCACTCTACCGGTAACTGCATCGAAGCAACTCTGTCTGAGCGCTCTGGTGCAAACAACTAGACCGGGCAAGCCGCGATCGCTAATCAACAGATTCGACCCTGCTCCTAGCATAGTGACACTCAATTCTCTTGTTCTTGCCCAAGCCAAAGCGGATCGTAGCTGAGCGACTGTCTTTGGCAGCACTAGCCACTCTGCCTTGCCTCCGACCCGTAAGCTGGTAAGTTTGGCGAGTGGCGCCCCGGCGATGATATTGAGGTTTGCTTGAGCAGCGTCTACACCAGAAGCATCTGAATGCAAGCTGTCTACAAGTTGTACGTTGTCAGCCATTTTCGCCAGCTATCTTTTTGAGCATTTATCTAGGTCAGTAGCGCCTCCTAAGTAAGTGCGGCTTCAGGCGCAGGCACGGAGGTATAGGCAGCCATCACTTCAGGAATAATCTGGTTGAGGTTGCCAGCCGTTAGGAAAATCACGATATCGCCTGAGCTTAGGCTCGTCATCAGCACTCGCTTGGTATTTTCTAACGTGCCGCAATACTCAGTGCTAGGTAAGTGCTGAGCGATCACATCTGCTAGTTTTTCACCGGTAATCCCAGTGAGATTAGCTTCGCCGGCGCTGTAGATATCAGTGACTAGCAGGCGGTCAGCTCCTTCAAAGCAAGTAGAGAATTCGCTCAGCAAGGTCGTTGCCCGGCTATAGCGATGAGGTTGAAAAACGGCAACAATCCTACGCCCGCGGCCTGATGGCAACTGTTGAGATCGTTGAACTTGAGCAGCAGCTAGCGTTGCTTTGATTTCGCTAGGGTGGTGGGCATAGTCATCAACAAACAAAATCTCGTTGTGAAAGCCACGGTGCTCAAATCGGCGACGGGCTCCTTTAAAGTTAGGCAGATGAGTTTGGATGCTCTCAAAGCTAACGTGCAGCAGTCGTGCTACCGCGATCGCTGCTAGGGTATTACTCAGATTGTGCAGACCTAAAAGCGGAATGGTGAGATTCCCCAAGAGCTTTCCTCGCTCCAAGATATCGGCAGTCATACCATCAGCAGTCTCGACGATATTAATGGCTTTGTAGTCAGCCTTAGCCTCTGCCTCTACGCTATAGGAAATAGTCGGCTGGATGCGATCGCGCACTGTCGGACAATCAATCGAACCCACCACCGTTTTACACTTGGTGACAAACTGATCGAAGATAGCCACTACCTGATCGAGACTAGTGTAGTGGTCAGGATGATCAAGCTCGATGTTGGTAATCACCCCAATCTGAGACGACAGCTTGACTAGAGATCCATCTGATTCATCCGCCTCAGCAACAACGTAGTCACTCTGACCAACGTAGGCGTTGCCACACCAGGCACTGACCTCCCCACCAATAATAATCGTCGGATCAACGCCGGCTTTGAGTAGCAAATAACCGGTGATGCTACTTGTGGTGGTTTTGCCATGAGTACCGGCGATCGCAATGCCTTTTTTCTCATTCATTAGCGCCGCCAAGATATCCGATCGATGAAAGATCGGACACCCCAAAGCCAGTGCCTGTTTATACTCCGCGTTGCTCTCACCGATGGCTGTCGAGCAAACTACCTGAGGTAGCATCGTCTGGAGTACTCTGGCCTCCTTTGGCAGCACCGTGACATTCTCAACTGTTAAAACTGCTTGCCGCCCTTCGGCTTTCTCTTTGTCCTTATTTGTAAAAAAGTCTAAATTCTCTGCTCGTTGCTGATTGAAAATATGCGCCCCTTGATTCGCAAGCCGCTCAGTAATATGGCTCAAACGCAGATCAGATCCTGAGACCTTCAGCCCACGGCTTGCTAAAACATGCGCCAGAGCCGACATCCCAATTCCACCAATTCCAATAAAGTGAAACGGTCTGCCGCTGAAATCTACTGAATTCAGCATGTTTAATTTCCCCTCAAGCCGTGGCACATCAAAATAATCAGGCGTATCATAACAGGAATCTCCAGTGCGACCCTAGCTAACCTCATTCGACCTTACTCGACTAAGCATTTAGATAGGTATTCATACATAGCCTCTTCAAGTCAGAACATACCCATTACGGGTTTTATGTATCAAACTACGTTGAAACGCCAACCTCGACATCTCTCTCATCTTTACTAATAGGTATAAAGACCTAAGTAAGAAATGCAGGTGACGATGATGCGATATGATTAGGGTTGCTTATAGAGACTTAACTTTAAGTCATTTTCTGTATCTGAAAATACGAGGTTAGCGCGCAGTGGTTAGAGTAGCAATTAATGGTTTTGGGCGAATTGGCCGGAACTTCCTACGGTGTTGGTTGACACGCGAAAACAGTAATCTGGAACTGGTTGCTGTCAACAACACATCAGATCCTCGGATCAACACCCACCTGTTGAAGTACGACTCTTTGCTCGGTCGGCTAGATGCAGATATCTCATACGATACCGACACAATGACTGTGAATGGCAATGTCATCAAGTGCTACTCGGATCGCAATCCTAGCAACCTCCCTTGGAAAGAATGGGACATTGATCTGGTCATCGAGTCCACAGGTGTTTTCAATAGTGAAGAAGGTGCTTCTCGTCACATTGAAGCAGGTGCTACCAAAGTTTTGATCACCGCGCCTGGGAAAGGTGGGCATGTTGGTACCTACGTCATGGGCGTAAACGATCAAGACTATGCACACGATAAGCAAAACGTCATCAGCAACGCCAGCTGTACCACTAACTGCTTAGCTCCGGTTGTTAAAGTCATCAACGACAACTTTGGCATTGTCAAAGGCACAATGACCACTACTCACAGCTACACAGGCGATCAGCGAATTTTGGATGCGAGTCACCGCGATCTCCGTCGGGCGCGGGCCGCGGCTGTCAACATTGTTCCGACAACTACTGGCGCAGCTAAAGCAGTTGCCTTAGTCATTCCAGAAATGTCTGGGAAGCTGAACGGAATTGCACTACGTGTACCGACCCCTAACGTTTCTATCGTCGACTTAGTGGCTCAAGTCAGTAAAAAGACAATCACTGACGAGCTGAACGATGTGCTCAAGCATGCCGCTGAGACTAATATGAAAGGCATCTTAGGCTACACCGAAGAGCCTTTAGTCTCTGTCGACTTCCGTAAAACAAACGTCTCTGCAACTATTGACTCTCAGCTATCTTTAGTGATGGACGGCGACATGGTCAAAGTCATCGCCTGGTATGACAACGAGTGGGGATACTCTCAGCGCGTTGTTGATCTTGCGGAATTGGTTGCTAGCAAGTGGGAAGGTTAGTCCCTGCTGTAGGTCGTTACTTTTGATCTCGGTGAAAAAGCGGATAAAACAGCATAGGAAAGAGAAGCAGGGGCCAAGCGCTCCTGCTTTTTTATACGTTAGGCTTTTATAGCTGTGCTTTCTATATCTTTTATATTTTTCTATAGCTCACCGTTGCCTCATACCGTTGATTTTTACTGATTGATTTGTGCCTAACTCTGTTTTCTCATTAGAAAAGTGTTTGTTTACACCTGCGGCCTCAGTGGCGGATGCGGTGCCATTAATCTATGCATTTCCGAACGAATACAGCGTTGGTATCACCAGCTTGGGCTATCAAGTGGTGTGGTCAATACTGGCACAAAGAGCAGATATTGAAGTGAGTCGTCTGTTTACCAACGCGCGCGAGTCAATGCCAGTGCGAGCGGAACTGATGGGATTTTCCCTGTCTTGGGAGCTGGACTATGTCAATGTACTAGACCTGCTAGAAGATCAGCGCATTCCTATAAGAGCCAAGGAGAGAACAGCAGATCACCCTTTGGTATTTGGCGGTGGGCCAGTTTTAACGGCTAATCCAGAACCGTTTGCGGCCTTTTTCGATGTCATTCTGCTAGGTGATGGCGAAACGCTGCTGCACGATTTTCTAGACGAGTATCAGCGGGTACGGCATGCCGACAGATCAGCTCAACTCAAGGCGCTGGCGCAGGTTCCAGGCGTTTATGTTCCCGAACTTTATGCGGTGACTTATGTCTCTAAATTAGGACCGATTGCTGCTATTGCGCCTATCGATAAAGAAGTGCCTGCTGTCGTCAAAAAGCAAACCTATCGCGGCAATGTGCTATCGGCTTCAACAGTAGTGACCGAAAAAGCTGCCTGGGAAAATATCTTTATGGTAGAGGTGGTGCGTAGCTGTCCGGAGATGTGTCGGTTTTGTCTGGCGAGCTATCTGACCCTACCGTTTCGAGCGGCTAGTATCGAAGCCTCGCTGATTCCAGCGATCGAGAGAGGATTGCAGGCAACTAGGCGGCTGGGGCTGTTAGGCGCATCGATTACACAGCATCCTGAGTTTGAAGCGTTGCTGGACTATCTCAACCAGCCTCAGTATGACGATGTGCGGCTAAGTATGTCGTCGGTGAGAACAAATACAGTCAACCAAAAGCTTGCAAAAACTTTGGTCACTCATGGCTCTAAGTCAATCACAATCGCCATCGAAAGCGGCTCCCAAAAGGTGCGCGATATTATCAACAAAAAGCTGAATACTGATGAGATTGGAACCGCAGCGCATCAGGCTAAATTGGGTGGACTAGCCTCGTTGAAGCTATACGGTATGGCTGGCGTACCTGGGGAAAATGAGGACGATCTTGACCAAACGGCGGCGCTGATGATTACGCTCAAAAAGCAGGTACCCGGTCTAAAACTGACGCTAGGATGCAGTACATTTGTGCCCAAAAGTCATACGCCGTTTCAGTGGTATGGTGTCAACCCGCAAGCAGAGAAGCGACTCAAGTTTTTGCGTAAGCGGCTCAAACCTTGTGGCATAGATTTTCGGCCGGAAAGCTATAGCTGGTCCGTAATTCAAACGCTCATTTCAAGAGGCGATCGCAGACTTGCCGATTTACTAGAGCTCACACGAGGCTATGGCGACACTTTGGGCAGCTATCGCCGTGCGTTCAAGGCGCTAAAAGGAACTTTGCCACCCCTAGACTTCTATGTATATGAGCAGTGGTCAACTGAACAGGTACTCCCCTGGGACCATCTAGAGGGCCCTCTACCAAAAGCTACTCTAGTCAAGCATTTGATAGAAGCTGAGACGCATATGCAGTCGATTTAGGAACGCTCCTTTATCAAAAAGCCAGCCTCCTTATAGCTATCTATCGTCTTTATCCGATGACTTTAGCCATCAGCTAAAGCTGTAGTTACTGTAAACTCTGTAGTCTTCGACTTATTTGCCGTCGTTCTTTGAAGCGTCGAATTTGCCTAAAGATGATGCAAGGCAAGGTCACAGGGCTAAGCAGAGTCGCAACCAAGATAAACAGAACGGCTTCAGGCGATAGCACGGCATCCTCGTCATTCACGAATGCAATCAGGACGCTGATAAGAGTAATACCAGCTATTGCGTAATAAAAAGTGGTCATCTTTTTTAGAGGCTTGGTCTTCTACGGTTTGCGCACCCAGAGTTTACCCACTCAGATAAGAGAGACCGATAGATAAATACTGTTACAGATCTCAATATGTGATGAATTGAATGTGCCTATCGTAGCCTAAGCAAACTTTCATGTGGTCAGACTATAGACAGAATTATTATTGGCATTTGCTCTTAATAGTATATGAGCTATTGACTAAGAACATGCGTAGCTTTTGAGCCGCTTGACTGGAGGAAAGCCCTGTCACGGCTATCTCTGGAACAAGGCGATCGCGATTCTCGAGCCCGTAGCGATAGGTGCGATCATAGTAGTCAAGGGTAATTGAGACAGCAGTAGCTAGATCGCCTACTTGAATAGCAGCGATCGCGGCTTGCGTTCTTTGTCCTCCTAGCCGTTTACGAATTCGCTCAGTAGCTGAGATTAGATCGGCAGGTGTCGCTTTGCCATAGATATCTACCAACAGCGCTACTCTCTCTGAGATAGGACGAGTAATCTCTAGAGCAAAGGCCGCTTCCATCTGTTCAAACAACTCTGCGGGTATTCGACAGGCACCCACTCGCCGGCTCTCTGCTTCAATCCAAACCGGTCGATCAGGGACAAATTGCTGCCATTCGAGCGCCAAAATGTTTTCAAATTGTTCAGTGCTAGGCTGGGGCGGTAAGCACAGTGCGCCGAAGCTGCTGCCACGGTGGTTAGCATACCCTTCTAAATCAAGCACCTGTTCACCCTGCTCGGCTAGTGCATGCAGAATATCTGTCTTGGCTGTGCCGGTCATGCCCCCTAGCAGAACAATCTTCTTAGTAATAGATAAAGTACTGCGAACCCACTGGCGAAAGGTTTTGTAACCACCTTCGAGCGTAACTATATCAAAGCCTGCAAGATCAAGTGCCCAAGCGATCGCACCGCTACGCATCCCACCACGCCAGCAATGAACTCGCACCGCTCCATCAGGAGCTAACACTTTTGCTTGTCGGATAAACTCTCCTAGTTTGGGACCTACGAGATCGAACCCTAGCTCTACTGCCTGTTCTCTGCTCTGTTGCTTGTAGCAAATGCCCACTTTAGCGCGTTCTTCGTCTGTGAATAGCGGAAAGCTAATCGCGCCTGGAATATGACCTTGCTCAAATTCACCCGGACTACGCACATCCAAAATTGGACCCGCTGCATTGAGGAATTTATCAATAGAGACTACGGAAATGTGAGACACAAATATAACTTTAGCGATAGGTAAGCTCTCATATCCTAGTTCTTTTGGTTCATTTGTTCGAGGGTTATCTACTTTGCTCTGTGCTGCTTTAGAAAGCTCATAAATAGTTGGGATTTCAGTGGAACATACGTTCGAGATGGATAAACGAACTAGACCGCTGCATTGAAGTTCTGTTGCCGTCGTCTCATAGGTAGGAAACACTTCAACTACCACAAGACGCTTTTGTTAACGCATCTGCTTGCAGAAGATCTTGTAGTAGAGGCTCAACCGGCCGAGGGAGGTTATTTCTGCTTTTGTTAGAGAAAGTTTTCGAGTAATTCTTTGAAACAACCAAAACCTTGACTCTGTCTCTAAAAAGTAATTACTCACAAGATAGAGGAATCAACGTTGCGAGCGCAAGCAACAGCTAAATACCGCTGGTATTGTTGATTTGTTCGCACATGACAATCAACTGTGTCCGATGTCGTAAGCTAATGTGCGTTCGCTTGTGGAAACCAGCTCGTTTGGAATCTAGCTAGTAGCTGATGTACAAGGTTACTTGTCCACTGATGGTTTGTTCTTGTCCGAGGACGATGGTGCTAGCAGCAGTATCAGCTAGGCGATTTTCGACAGCTTCTGGACGAGGAACAGGGACGCTAACAGAGCCAATAGAGATATTCACAATTTCTGCGCGAGAGAGTCCTAATGTACTTAGCACCGTGTCCGCCTGCTGCTGCGCATCTTCAACAGCGTTAGCAAGTGCTTGCTGTCTAGCTGCAGTAGTCACATCATCTTCTGCGACAAAGCTAATGCCGTTGATTTGAGTCGCACCTCGATTGACAGCCTCATCTATGAGGGGTCCTGCCGCTTCGGTTGGTACTCTAAATCTAACGGTGTTAGTCGCTTGGTAGCCAATTAGCCTCTGCCTGTTGTTTGCATAGTCATAGCGAGGGTTAAGCGAGATGCCACTTGTCTCTAACTTTTGCACATTATCTTGCGATTGCAACCACTCAATCACGGCTGTAGACTGCTGAGCCGCCTGCTGTTGAGCTGATTGAGCCGTCTCTGCTTCTATGTTCACGCCTAGATTAACTTGAGTTAGCGTAGTAGGGATTGACTGTATCCCTACCCCAGTAACACTCAACACTCGCTCTGACTGATGCACAGGACCACTATTCGTTTGAGCTATGGCTGAGCCAGAGCGCAGGGTGTAGCCTCCTACTGGAACCAGAGTCATCATTGCCAATGCTAAAGCCCACCTTCGACGGCCTAACTGCTTAGGTCGGATTAGCCAAAGTTTCATCACATATTTCCTCAATGTATCTTCGATGCGTTCATCTACTGAACTTCATCTACTAAAAATGCAGATAACTCACTACAGAATACTGTCACTATGATTGAGAAAAGCACTGGTTTCAGTTTCAGTAACCTCTCACTGGTTCTGCCAGCATGGTTCTGCCAACATTTTAACAATTACATTTGATTGGCATTGAAACAGCTAAAACTAGACCGGTCAATACATCTAATGATTTTAGATCAATACCCAATTCGATGGCAAAGGTGGACTACTCTACCTTCTATCGCTCTGTTTCTTTTCTCGAAACAGAGCAATCCGCAGGCCAAAGTAATAAGCAATGGAGCTTGCAGCTATACCAACCACGAAAGAACCTAGTAGCAGCGACGCACTTGCAGACACGCCTAGGCTCATCCACTCTTCCGTGCCAGCAGACGCAGATGGCATCATAATGTCGTTAGGTAGGCGCAATAGCCAACGACCGACATGAAAGTTGAGCGCAAAGATAGGAACGTAGGTAAGCGGGTTGCTAATCCACGTGCCGACAGCGGCCATAATCTTATTGCCACGAATCGTAGCGGCGATCGCAACCCCAATGATCGTCTGAAAGCCTAGTAGCGGAAATGCCCCAGCAAACACGCCAGCAGCAATACCTCTGGCGATCGCATGAGGGCTGCCTTGCATTCTCAAAAAGCGAATATAAAAGTAGCGAAACAACCGCCGCCAGTAAAGTAAATTGAATCTTTTTAGCACAGAATTATTGGGTAACGCTCTCTGTCTAGCAGCTCTCTTTTTTCTGTTTGACTGTTCACTAGAAAAGAGCGGCACCGGCCTTTCCATCAAAGCCAAAGACTCTACATCTCCTGTAGACTCTCTGCGCACTGTAGCAGACGCTTCACTCGCTGAGCTTCTGTGCATGGACTCTCTAAGTGCAGCCAAGTCTAGAGCAGATAGCGAATAGCGATCTCCTTTCGATGGCGGTAGCGACCTATCGTAATCTGCAGTATCAGGTTGTGACATCGAATTTTGCATAGCTTACGAAGGATATATCACTAGTCTTTTCACCTCAGCTCAAGAAAGGTTTTTTGGGAGGACTCTAATGGGTTGTAGCCCAACAGTATTTTGAAGCCAGCCTCAAAATACTACCTTTAAAGTCTTGCACCTTACCTAGTGGCAGGAGGCCAGAGAGATATGCGTCCACTCAGCTTATTTTATACCAGCGAATGAAATCATCTACCGCGTGAGTGATAAGTTGGCCGTAATACTACAAAGAGGCACTTCCTATCTTTAGATTCGTACTCCTGAGCAATCCCCTTGTAATTGATATGTTGTGGCTTAGGTCATACAGTTTCTGAACAGACCGCTGCTCTACGCCCTGTGCCCATTCGATCATGCCTCAGACCATCCACCAAGCTGAAACCATCGTGGCGATCGCTACTGCCATTGTCCCTGAACAAGGGAGCGTTGGCATCGTTAGGCTATCTGGGCTAGATGCGATCGCGATCGCCAAACAGCTTTTTCACGCGCCTGGACGACAGCCTTGGGAAAGCCACCGCATCCTATATGGACATATCCACAGCCAGCAGACCATCGTTGACGAAGCGCTGCTGCTGCTAATGGAATCGCCTCGCTCTTACACCCGCGAAGATGTCGTCGAATTTCACTGCCATGGTGGCATTATGGCAGTGCAGCAGGTGCTTCAGCTCTGCCTACAGCAAGGCGCTAGGCTAGCACAACCAGGTGAATTCACCCTGCGGGCTTTTTTGAACGGACGCCTAGATCTTACTCAGGCTGAGAGCGTTGCCGATTTAGTTGGCGCTCAGTCCCCACAGGCTGCTCAAACGGCGCTAATGGGAATTAGAGGTAAGCTAGCTGAGGTTATTCGTCAGCTTCGTAGTCAGTGTCTAGATGTACTGGCAGAGATCGAAGCACGGGTAGACTTTGCCGATGATCTACCACCGATCAATGAAGATGACGTGCGATCGCGCCTTCAATCCATTCATCATCAGCTCGCCCAAGTTCTGTTGACCGCTGATCAAGGTGAATTACTTCGTACTGGTCTTAAAGTCGCCATCATCGGCCAGCCCAACGTCGGCAAATCTAGCTTGCTCAATGCCTGGAGCAAAAGCGACCGGGCAATCGTTACCAATCTGCCTGGTACCACCCGTGATGTCGTCGAGTCGCAGCTCATCGTCGGTGGTATCCCGATTCAAGTCCTTGACACCGCTGGCATTCACGCTGCCACCAACGAAGTCGAAAAAATCGGTATTGAACGCTCATTAACGGCTGCTCAATCCGCCGATCTCGTATTGCTGACCATAGACGCCACCGTTGGCTGGACAGCGGCAGACCAAGCCCTCTACGAGCAAATCAAAGACACGCCTCATATTATCGTAGTCAACAAAATTGACCTGTTAGCTGATAGTCATCCCACCACCCTCCCACTCCCTCACTCCCCCATCGTCCACACTGCTGCTGCCGTCAACCATGGCATCCCCGAGCTTGAAGCCGCTATTCTCAGTGCTGCTAACGCGGGCGATCTCACCGCTGCTAATACCGACATCGCCATCAACCAGCGTCAAGCCGCCGCGCTTACCCAGGCTGATATTGCGATCGCCCAAGTCGAACAGACCATAGCCAATGCCCTTCCGCTTGATTTTTGGACAATTGACCTACGCATAGCCATTCACGCCCTTGGCGAGGTCACTGGAGAAGAAATCACAGAATCTATGCTTGATGAGATTTTTAGCCGCTTCTGCATTGGCAAATAGCCTTGACGGACATTACCAGCAGACAGAGGTCTGCGATACACTGTATTCACCGCTTTGTGTTGCTAGCATTTCGTTGTGAAATAGCTCTATGACTGCTCTAACGCTACAGATGCCTCCGTCAACGAAACTCTCGGACGAGCAGTTTTATGAACTATGTCGCGTTAATCGTGACATCAGAATTGAGCGTAGCGCCAATGGAGAATTAATCTTGATGCCCCCTACTGGTGGAGAAACGGGAATCCGGAACGCTGATATCAACGCTCAGCTTTGGATGTGGAACGAAAGTAAGGGACTAGGCAAAGTATTTGATTCTTCTACTGCTTTTAGGCTTCCTAATGGAGCCGATCGAGCGCCAGATGCTTCTTGGGTGCAGATTGAGCGGTGGGATGCCTTAACGCCGGAGCAGAAGGAAAAGTTTCCCCCTATTTGTCCTGATTTTGTCGTTGAGCTGCGCTCTAAAACCGATCGCCTCTCGGTTCTTCAGGCCAAGATGCAAGAATATGTAGACAATGGCGCCAGACTCGGGTGGTTGATCAACCGAACGGATAGTCAGGTCGAGATCTATCGCCCTGATCAGGATGTAAAAGTTCTAATCAACCCTTCGTCTGTATCGGACGGCTCTGTTCTTCCAGATTTTGAACTGAAGCTCAAAGGTATTCTTTAGCTCTTGAGCTTCAGCTTGTTCTCTTCGAAAGTTTTAAGTTTCTTTTATGCTGCGTCTCACAGAAGTCAAACTTCCTCTAGATCATACTGAAGCTGATCTAAGAGCAGCTATCCTTCAAAAGCTTAAGATCGGTGATGCTGATCTTAAAAATTTTTCAGTTTTTAAGCGTAGCTACGATGCTAGAAAGAAAAACGCTATTTCATTGGTGTATGCGCTCGATATTGAAACGCCAAAACAAAAACAACTGCTGAGGAAGTTCAAAAAGACAGGTCGCGTGTCTCCAACTCCCAATATGGGCTATCGATATGTTGCCAAAGCGCCTAATGATCTAGAGATGCGTCCGATTGTGATCGGCGTTGGCCCCTGCGGTATGTTTGCGGCGCTGCTGCTAGCCCAGATGGGGTTTCGGCCAATTGTGTTAGAGCGAGGGAAGGCAGTACATGAGCGATCGCAAGACACGTTCGGATTTTGGAGTAAGCGTAGGTTCAACCCCGAATCCAACGCCCAGTTCGGCGAAGGCGGCGCCGGAACTTTCTCTGATGGTAAGCTCTATAGCCGGATCAAAGATAATGACCATCACGGGCGCAAAGTACTACACGAGCTAGTTGAGAATGGCGCTGTTCCAGAAATCTTGTATATCAGTAAGCCACACATTGGCACCTACCGCCTAGTCAAGATTGTTGAAAATATTCGTAATCAGGTGATTGAGCTAGGGGGAGAAATTAGATTTCAAAGCCGGGTAGAAAAGATTGAGCTGGATAGACAAGGAGAGAATCGTCAGGTTCGCGGCGTTACCATAGAAAATGGAGACTTTATTGCCAGCAATCACGTTGTTTTAGCAGTTGGTCACAGCGCTCGCGATACCTTTGAGATGCTCCATCAGCAGGGCGTCTATATCGAGCCAAAACCTTTTTCTGTCGGCTTTCGTATAGAGCATCCGCAGCCACTGATCAATCAGCAGCGCTATGGAGACAATGCTGGAAATCCCATTTTAGGAGCTGCAGACTACAAGCTAGTGCATCACTGTGCGAATGGTCGCACGGTCTACAGCTTTTGTATGTGCCCAGGTGGGCAGGTGGTAGCAGCGACTTCTGAAATAGGCAGAGTGGTGACCAACGGTATGAGTCAATACGAGCGTAGCGGCCGCAACGCCAATAGCGGCATTGTGGTTGGGATTACGCCAGAAGTCGATTACCCTGACGATCCGCTAGGTGGCGTTAAGCTTCAGCGCCAGTTAGAGACCAATGCTTTTAAGCTAGGCGGCGAGACATACGAAGCTCCAGGGCAGCTAGTCGGAGATTTTTTGGCAGGGAAGGCTTCGACGGAATTTGGTCAGGTAAAGCCGACCTATCGACCGGGCGTGCATCTGTGTGACTTAAGTGAGAGTTTGCCGGACTATGCGATCGCCGCTATTCGTGAAGCCATCCCTGCTTTCGATAAAAAGATTAAAGGATTCGCGATGAAAGACGCTGTTTTAACGGGTGTTGAGACGCGTACCTCTTCTCCTATCCGGATCAAACGAGATGAACGCTTTCAAAGTTTGAACACTCCAGGTCTCTATCCGGCCGGAGAAGGTGCAGGCTATGCAGGCGGTATTCTCTCGGCTGCTGTTGATGGCATCAAAGTTGCTGAAGCTGTTGCACTGAGTATGGTAGCAGCAAACGAATAATGTTTGTTCTACTTGAGCTGTTCTATTCGTAGAGTGAAGCTTCAGTGAGAGGTTTCTAAGCGCAAATCTGATTGCTTATCTGATTGCCTAAAAATTAGAATGTATGCGGATGGAATGAAATAGAGCGCCAGCAGGGTTGCCCCGCCAAGGCCGCCGGCGATCGCAATCGCCAAGGGTGGCCAAAATCCGGTGCTATCGAGCATCAACGGCACAAAGCCGACAATGGTTGTCACCGTCGTTGCGGCCACATGCCGAGTGGCTTTCAGCACAACCTGTACCGTTGCCTTGACATCGCCCGTTCTAGCCAGCGGATCTTCTCGCAGCGCTGCTAGTACGACAATAGAATCATTGATCGCCAGACCAATCAGACCCAGCGTTCCGAGAATAGCGGTAAAGCCAAAGATAGAGTTAAACACCCATAGCGCCATTGCCGCTAGTCCCACCGCGCAGACCGCAACCACACCCAGCAGCGCCGCGATCGCAAACGAATTAAACGATAGCACTAGCGTGGCCACCATCAGAATCGCTAGCACGCCTACAGACGCTAGCAAATTGCCGACGGCGGTGCCTCTAGCGTCAGCCTCCCCACCATATTCAATCCGATAGCCCGTCGGCAGCTCGAAGCCACTTTCTTCTAGCTGCTGTTGAAATTGGGTGAGCACTGTGTCTGGCAAGGCGCCTGCTGTAAGGAAAGCCTGCACATTGTTTACTCGCTGACCGTTGTAGTGGGCGATAGTGGCAATATCAGGAACAAGGTCGATGCTTGCTACAGCAGAAAGCGGCACGGGATTTGCCCCGTCAGACGTACCATTAGTGCTAAGTAGATCGGTTGAGGCGATCGCACTCAAGTCTCCTCGAACCGCATCACCTACTCTCACCCGCACTGGAATATCTTCCGTATCTTCTAACAAAGATCCACCCACCGCGCCATCTAGCGTACTATTGAGCTGAGCGGCGATCGCACTGTTGTCCAACCCCGTCCGCCGTGCGGCGACTTCACTCACCTGCAAAGCCAGCTTTGGCTGTACTTCGCTCATATCTGCGCGGGTATGAATCACGCTAGGAATCTGCGCTAGCTCGCCGCGTAGCTGATTGCCGATCTCTCGTAAACGTGACATTTCAGAACCGTAGAGCCGTAGCTCGATGGGTGCTGGGAAAGGCGGCCCTTGTTCTAGCTGACGCACTAAAGCTTGAGCCTGTGGAAACGCTGCATCTAGCTGTTGTTGGAGTGTGGTGATTGTGTCTCGTAAGTTATCAGCGCTGTTTAGCTGAACGATGCCCTGGGCGTAGTCTGGTGCATTCTCTCTAGACGCGACTACATTGTAGAAAAAAGAAGGCGCACTTTTGCCCAAAAACCAATGCACCTCCTCGACGGCGGGATGCTCACGGATCAGATCTCTCGCCTGGAGTACTTGCGATCGCGTCAATGACATCGCTGTTTGAGCGGGCATCTCAAACTCTATTTGAAACTGGTCGCGGTTTGTTGGGGGAAAGAACTGCTGAGGCAGACTTGCGAATTGCACAAAGCCAAGAATCGGCAGTATTAGCGCCACCCCAATACCAAGGATAGGACGACGAAAAGTCAGGTATAGGCTATTAGCATAAGCTGTGCTCAGCGCCCGATTAGAAAAGCCGCCTTCCCACCACTGGTTAGCCCACCACCGTTTAGATGGATGACTAGAGGCGGAAGCAGCCGGTAGCGGCGCAGCTGGTGTTCCCATCCGTGAGGGCCATCTGCGATAGATCAATCCAATCATTGCAGCAATCACGGTGAGTGAAAGTGCGAGAGAACTCAACAGCGCTAGAATCACCGTTGTTCCAATCGTGCCAATAAACTCTCCGGTGCCGCCAGGTGAGGTGGCAATAGGAATGAACGCCAGCACAGTGGTTAACGTAGAGGCGACCAGCGGCACGACTAAATGCTTCACCGTTTCGCTGACGGCCTCACTAGGATGCATGCCAGCTCGCAAGCGGATCTGGACTTCGTCTACAACTACAATGGCATTGTCAATTAGCAAACCCAGCGCAATAATCAAGCCTGTTACGGACATCTGGTGTAGCGGAATATTTAGCACCTTCATCGCGCCAAACACCATCAGTGTCGCCAAAGGCAAGGCCAAACCCACGATTGCCGCAGAGCGCCAGCCTAACATAAATAGAGAAACAACAATCACCAGCCCAGAACTCAGCAACAGATTACCAATCACACCGTTGAGCCGCTGCTGTACATACTGGCTCTGGTCTAGCACAGTTGTAAGGCTGAGCCCGTCGGATAGTGTCTCTTCAAATGCTGCGAGCACTTGTCTTGCTTCTTGGGCCCAATCATCTACTCGAAAGCTCGATTCTACCTGTACTGACAGCACAACGGCGGGCTTGCCACCAATGAGCGCTAATTCTTCAGCCGGTTCCTGTACGGCCTTTGAGACTGTCGCCACATCGCCTAACATTCTTGCTTGTCCGTCGTCGCCCACGCGGATCGGAATTTGGCGAATTCTCTCTAAAGACTCCAAGTTGCTATCAATTTCTAGGAGCAGCTCATCAGCATCGCCTTGCAGCGTTCCTGCTGAGACCTTGGCATCGCTCGCACGGACTTGTTGCGCGATCGCCTCTGCCGTCAATCCCAACCGCGCCGCGATCGCCTGATCTACAACAACCTGAATTTCTTCATCCGCCACCCCGAATAGCTCTACTTTATCCGTACCTGGAATCACCTTCAGCTGATCTTCTAAACCTTCCGCTACTCGCTGCAACAGGGCAGCGTTCACCGGTGATTCTAAATCCCAGGTCAGCCCTACGATCAGGGCATTGGCTGCAACATCAGCATCTTCGTACACCGGATCTTGCGCCCCCGGCGGTAGCTCTGGGGTCACATCCTCTAGCTGACTACGAATCCTTGCCCACACAGGCGCAACGTTTGCTACGGCATCCTTTAGCTCTATCGTAACTACAGAAATATTGGGGCTAGAAGTTGATTCGATGTTGCTAATTTCTTCAACATCAGAGAACTCTTCTTCTATTTTCTCAGTGACGAGTGATTCAACTCGCTCAGCACTTGCTCCTGGGAAAAGAGTCGTAATCGAAGCATTCCTTTGAACAATCTCAGGATCTTCTAGCCTTGGCAAAGTCAAGAACGCAGAAATGCCCCAAACAACAATCAGCGTCAGCGTCAGGAATAGAAGCTGTCGATTTCGATAAAACACATTCATCGCACTGTCTCGCTAGAAGTGGTCCCGCTAGAAATGGTCTTGCCAGGTGCGGGCTGAATAGAAGAAATATCGCTAGGAATCACCAACTGATCTACAACAACTCGGTGAGTGCCGCTGACAATGACGCGATCGCCCTCTGACACCAAACCTCTCACAAAAGACCGTGCCGTCTCCCCATTATTCTCAGAATGCAGTAGCTCTACATCGCGCCTCGCTACCCGGTATGCTTCCTCTCCATTTAGTTCCCCTTCCTCTGTTTTAGTGAGCACGTACACTGACCATAACCCTCGCTCTCCTGCCACCAGCGCTGTACTTGGCAACCAATAACCAGACGAGGCCTGTTGTTCATTTACTACCAGCTTCGTGGTGGTGCCAATGGTCAAATCACTATCTGGTGCAATCTCCAAAACCACTGTGACCGTTTGGCTGTTCTCATCGACTTCCGGCAGTTTCGCGCTTACGAGCGCTGAATAGGTTCGCGATCCCACCTGTATCGCCTGCGATTCTCCTACCGTTAGCCGCTGTGCTACCCGCTCTGGAACACCAATTCTCGCCTCCATCGCGCCATTTTCTACTAGCTTCATCACCTGCTGAGATCCGCCGACAACCGAGCCTTCGTCCACTAGCCGCTGAGAAATCTTTCCTGCAAACGGGGCGTACAGCACACTCTTATCTAACGACACGTCGATGGCGCGGATGCGGGCATCGATTTGATCTACCTGGGCTGCTTGAGCACTAATCTGCTCTTGGCGAGTCCCGTTGCGCAATTCTTCTAGCTGGCTTTGGGCTTGTTGCAGTCGATCGGCGATCGCATTGGCACCAAATCGCCTTTCGTCTAGTTCCTCAGCAGAAACTGCGCCTTGAGCGAACAAATCGGCTCGTCGCTGCGCCTGCAATTCTGCTAATTCCAGCTGGTTTTGCAAATCACTCACTGCTGCTTCTGCTGAGGCAACGTCTTCTCTACGCGGCCCCGTTTCTAATTCCTGCAGTTGAGCCAGCACCTGTCTCTTTTGGGCTTCTAGCTGCGATCGCTGCGCTTCTAAATCTCGCATATCCAACCGCGCCAGTGGCTCACCTGCACTGACGACATCCCCCTCATCGACTAGCAACGCGGTAACCGTTCCGCCTCTCTCGAAGCCCATATTGCTGCTGCGCCGAGCAACCAGCTCTCCAGAATAGGCCCGCTCTGTTGAATAGCTATCTGCCGAACGCAGCCGTATTGTCTCTACGGGCAGGCGCTGCACGGTTTCAGCCACGGTATCCTCGTCACCCCACGAATTTGTTAGCCAAACTACAGGCGCTAGGATCAGTGGCACCACCAGAAGTAGCTTCCAGCTAACAGCAGGTAAGGAAATTAGGCGTTTCTTGAAAGTGCTGGGCAACTGACGAGCAGAGGAATCCTCGGACGGGTTCGAGGGAGAAGAATCAGCATTCATACTCAATTAGTTGATATTCAACTTGTTGTGTAGTATTTGATTAAAGTATACTCAACATGTTGGATATGTCAATTCAGATTTTATTACTTGCCTCCTAGAACAAAATGGCTCTATCGCACACTATTCTGGCCCTACTTTCCAAGCAGCCAGACAGCGGTTACGACATCAGTAAGCACTTCGACGAGGAGCTAAGCTGCTATTGGAAAGCTACGCAGCAGCAAGTTTACAGAGAACTTACTAAGCTCACAAAAAATGGCTGGGTTGACTTTGAAGCGGTGCCGCAAGCAGGTAAGCCCGATAAGAAGATCTATCATATTACTGAGGACGGCTGGCAAGAACTCACGCGCTGGTATGCCGAGCCGACTGAGCCGACGCCTATTCGCGAGGATTTACTGGTAAAGGTTCTGATCGGTCATAAAATGCCGCGTCAGCTTCTAATTGATGAAGTGAAACATAGACAGCAAGTACATAGTGACCAACTTGATCGATATCGTAAGATAGAAGCAGACTATCTTGCAAAAGATGAAATCGAAGATAGTGATCTAGAAGCGCAGTTCAAATACCTTACGCTCAAGCGTGGCATTGCCTACGAGACCTCATGGCTGACATGGTGCGATCAGGTGATGGCCATGGTCGATAATCTCGAAGATAGATAATGCCGAGGAACATATGACGTTTGAAACGGCGGCAGAGAAATTTAGGCGAGCACGATCTTTGATTGCTGTGGGGCAAGTATTTGAGGCGTTGCCGCTGTTGGATGAGCTAGTTGAAATGGAACCTGGGTGGGCGCAGGTGTATGTACAGCGAGCGCGGATTCGCAAGCGGTTAGGAAATAGAGAGGGGGCGATCGCAGATTACGCTAGGGCGATTAAGCTAGCACCGACAGCGGAACTATATTTAGCTAGGGCTTTGGTGTGGTTGAGTCTAGATCAGGTGGAAGGAGTAATCGCAGATAGTCGGCAGGCGATCACGCTTATGCCAGAGCTAGCAGGCGGACATCGGCTATTAGGTAAGGCGTTGGGGTTGTTAGGAGATGGTGAGAGTGCAATTAGCGCCTACAAGCAGGCCGCGCGGTGCTATCTAAACGAAAAAGATAAAGAGAACGCGCAGCAATGTATTGATGCGATCAAGCCGTTGCGCGATCTGCCTCCCTTTGTACCTTCACCAGAGCCGTGGCCTTCATCAGATTCATCAAAGGTAGAGAACAGTCATGAAGAAATGTCGTGGCCGGAGCAGATTAATACGCAGCAGGCTACAGAAAGCGCTCAGTCTATGCGGCAGATCAAAACCCAATCCGAAGATGGCAAAAGCAAAGGGATCATTGTTCCGATCAAATCGTTCGATCGTCACTTGCCAGTGGTAGAGGCTATGTTCGACGGCATTGCTAAGTTTGATATGGTGATCGATCGCAATGCGCCAAACTCAATCATCACCCAGCGAATAGCAAAGCAGCTAGGACTCAAAGAAGTCAGCTATCAGTATGTGTATCTAGCAGATGGGACGCCTATGGAGCTATCGATTGCGCGGTTGAGATCGGTAGTAATTGGATCGCTGATTGTGACGGACGTGGAGGTTGCGATTCTCCCGAAAGGAGGCTCCGCCAACGCGCCAGACAACGCAACTGTTGTTTTAGGAAAGAATTGTTTCACTGGCTATAGCGTACGCATTAGTGGAAACGAGATTACGTTCATCCGCTAGCTTCTTTCTCTCGTAATTTCTACGCCAACGGTGCCTCCAAAATCTGGAATAGGAGGTGTGGGTTTGGTGACTTTTACGTTGATCTTTTCGATACGCTCGTCGCTGCCTAGGGCACGGGTCGCAACGGCATCAGCAAGACTTTCAATTAGCTTATATTTTTTGGTTTGAATGAGTTGTTTGGTTTCTTGAACAATCTCTACATAGCTATGGGTGTCTTCTAGCGCATCGGTCTTTCCAGCTTTTGAAAGGTCGATAAATATCTTTAAGTCAACATGAAACCACTGACCAAGAACGTTTTCTTCTGGTAAAACGCCAAGATAGCCGAAGGCTTTAATGTCGTTGATGTGGATAATGTCCATTCGTAAGGCTCAAGACTAGAAGATATTCTATATTCGATAGCATTGAATAGCCGAATGACTATTGATGACTATGAACTTTTTCAAGCCGTTCTGCGATCCAAACTTGAATAACAGACTGCCGGGACATGCCTATGCGGTTCGCCTCTCGGTCTAACGCTTCTATCATCCAATCAGGAAAGTCTACGTTAATTCGCTGTTGCTGCTGTCCAGGTCGCTTTGCTCGTGAAAGATCTAAGTCCTCTATAATGTCTTCTTCGTTCTCGTCAAACTTTCTGTCAAAATCTGCTGCTTTCATATAGTTCAACCTCACGCTTGCGAGCCCGACGGACTGAAATGATTCTAATGTCCTTGTCACGATAGGTGATCACTGCCGCCCACATTTTGAAGTTGACTTTGGCAATCACAGTGAATCGGAACTCATCTTCGGTTCGAGCAGGTACCTCAAGTCGAGACTTATCTTGCCAGAGGCTTTGAGCCTCTATGAAGTCGATACCATACTTCGCCTTATTGGACAGACTTTTGTTTTCGTCGAATTCAAATGCCATGTCCATACATAATTTAGCAGCCTACAGATCTTTGTGTGTAAAGGGTCTTGCGTCAGCGCCGGAGTAGGTTGCAACAATATGGCCGTTACCGAGAAGCTGATACTTATAGGTGACGAGTCCTTCTAGTCCGACGGGGCCGCGTGGGGGCATTTTTTGGGTGCTGATGCCGACTTCTGCGCCGAAGCCGTAACGGAAGCCGTCGGCAAAGCGAGTGGAGCAGTTGTGGTAGACGCCTGCGGCATCGACTTGAGTCATGAAGGTATTGGCGGTAGTTTGATCGGTGGTGGCGATCGCCTCCGTATGCCGTGACCCATAGGTATTGATATGCTCAATGGCTGCTTCGACGGAGTCCACTACCCGCACAGCTAAAATCAAATCACTATATTCTGTTGACCAGTCTTCTTCATCAGCAACCTTGATCCCCGATAAAATCTGACAGGTTCTATCGTCCCCCCGCAGTTCTACGCCTTCTAGCTGGAGAGCTTCGGCTAGAGTAGGCAAAGCTTTGTTAGCAATCTCTTGGTGAATCAACAAGGTTTCGATTGCGTTGCAGGCAGAAGGATAACCAGCTTTGGCATCAACGGCGATGCGAGCGGCTTGCTCAATATCGGCGGCGCTGTCTACATATAGATGACAGATGCCGTCGGCGTGACCGAGAACGGGAATTTTGGTGTTGGCTTGTACGTATTGAACGAACTGGTTCGAGCCGCGGGGGATGATGAGATCGACGTATTTATCAAGAGATAAAAGAGCGTTGGTTTCTTCGCGGGTGGTCAGAAGCTGGACAGCGTTGGGGTTAGCTCCGGCGTCGGTGATGCCTTGGCGAATGGCTTTGACGAGAGCGGTGCAGGAATGAATGGCTTCGCGTCCGCCTTTTAATATCACGCCGTTGCCGGATTTGATGGCGAGGGTGGAAATTTGCATGACGGCGTCGGGGCGAGATTCAAAGATGATGCCGAGGACGCCCAGGGGAACGCCGATGCGTTTGAGAATTAGACCTTGATCGAGTTCGCGATGAAGGTCTAATTCTCCGGTCGGATCGGGTAATTCGGCAACGCTGCGGACGCCTTGGATGGCACCGTTGAGTTTGATAGGGTCTAGCTTTAAACGACCGTAAAGGGGTTTGGCTAGGTTGCTGGTAAGGGCGGCGTCAAGATCTTTTTGGTTGGCGGTGACGATATCAGGAGCTGCGGTTTCTAGGGATTGGGCGATCGCGTTGATAATCGCGTTTTTTTGCTCGCTGGAGAGTTGGGCAAGTTCGCGGGCGGCTTGTTGGGTTTGTTGGGCGAGTTCTGTTAGGGTTGGCTGCGCTGTGGTGAGGTTGGTTAAGGTGATCATTTCTATAGTTGGATGCGACTATGAGGAAACAAGAAAGGCGACAAGAATTGGGGATTTCCTCCCCAAACCCCCTCCTCTGCTTGGATGCTCAATATCCCGCTTGGGGGCCCAAGCTCCCCCAAACCCCCCGAAAGGGAGTGTCCGGTCGGATGCCTTGGTGTACTCGGCTGGAGGTCTATATATTGTACAGGGCGTTTCTTGTTATCTTTGATTCATCGCTCATCGTTTCTAGTACCTTCGCTGCTATTCTTTCGCTGGCACCGGGTTTGCCCATTCTCTGTTTACCGTTTTGGCAAATTAGCTGAAGGCGTTCTGGATCTTGGATGAGTTGGATGATCGCATCTCCTACTTCATCTACGTTCTCTATCATCTGAATGGATGGGCCTAGCATTTTTGCCTGGACGGTAGCGAAGGCTTTGGTAAATTGAGGGCCGTTGCCGGGAAGGGTGATGGCGGGCTTGCCTAAGCCGACGAATTGCTCGGTGGCGGTGCCTGCGGTGGCGATCGCAATTTCGGCTTTGTGCAGACAATCGTTGTAGGCGTTAGTGAGTAGTAGGGTGATGTTCTGGTTACGGTAGATAGATTGAGTGCTATCTATTGGGACCCATCCATGTGGTAGGGAGGCGATGAGTTTGGCTTGGGAAAGGGTAGGTGCGATCGCACCAAGTAGTGTCAATGACCTATGGGGGAACGTCCGTGCCAGACTAGGGAGAGTTGCCACTATGCGGCTCCAGTTTTCGTAGGCTTCGGGTGGCCGAGAACCAGGTAGTAGCAAAATGGTTAGGGCATCTGAGTCTTGTTGTTCTATCAGCGGAGGTAGTGTGCCGGTAGGTAAGAGGCTATCCATCATCGGGTTACCGACGTATTGAGCAGATAGACCTAGCTGTAATAGGCAGGTCGCGGTAAATTCATCGCGTACAAAGAGGTTGCAGCAGCGATGGTGGGCCATCAGCCAGCGTTCCCAGGGTAGGTATACTGAGCCAGACCAGCCTTCTAGACGATCCAAGAATTTGACTGGTGGATGCTTTCTCGTCTCGTCTCGTAGCCAGTACTCTGATTTGGCTGTGCCTAGAAAGCTATAGGATAGGCCGCTATAGTACGCGAAAAGTAGTGGCACGATGTCGCCGACTGCAAGTACGTGTCGTTGATGGGTAGAAGAACTGGAGGGACGCCCTTTATATACAGACGGAACTTGCGCCCAGTTTCTGATAGCAGATAGCTGAGATTGAGTAAGGGGGATTAGCCCTCCGCTGAGATCTCTACCGAGCTGCTTTGGGTCTCGGTTGAGAAATCCACCAGAGGGAAGCGCGTTTGCTTTGCCAATAGTCGGAATGTTGGCCCGATGATAAGCGCTGCCACTGCCGCTAATAGGTAGGGCACAAAGGCTAACCTCTGGGTTCTGCTGGTGAATAGCACCTAAGATACGTACGGCAATGACGTCTTCACCATGGCCGTTACTAATACACAGCAGGTTCATAAGCAGTAAAAGCTCATAAGAGATACAGAAGTCTTCTCTGGTCTTTATCATAGTCAAAGTGATTCAGCCGACCAAATAGCAAGCCTGTTCATGCCTTTCTCAATCGACACCGCCATTGATAAGCCCAAACCAAGTGCCAAGCTGGACGCTTTAGAAACGCATTTGTCTGATCAGGTCGCTCCGATCGCGCAGCAGCTAGATCGTGAGTCAGATAGACTATTTTCGGCTTTCTTGGCGCTCGGTGCAAAGGGTTGGCTAGCGCCCAAGCTGTCTGAATCTTGTTCCAAATTGTCTGATGGTAGTGTCTCAAGCTCATTGGCGAAAAGCCAGGGACTGGGCTTAGACAACCACGAATATTGGCAGTTTCAAGGCGCGATCGCCCGCCGTTCTGGGGCCCTGGCTTTTCTTCAGACTCAGCATCAGAGTGCTGCTAGCTTGATCCAAAGTGGCAGCAACGAGGCTCTCAAACCAAAGTACTTGCCCAAAATGACTACTGGCGATCGACGCATCGGGGTGGGCTTTTCTCAACTGCGACGTCGACCGTCACCTTTACGAGCAGAGCCCATCTCCGATGGCTATCGGCTCAATGGAGAGGTGCCTTGGGTGACAGGGGCAGGGCTGTTTAGCGAATTTGTTGGAGCTGCCGTTTTGGCGGATGGTTCGGTGGTATTCGGCTTGATACCGCTAGTGACACAAACAGTTGAAGATCAAAGAATTGTTGTTGGTGAACCGATGCCACTCGCAGCCATGTCATCGATGAACACGGTAGCGGTGCAGATAGAAGATTGGATTCTACCGGCCGCGCAGCTTGTCGGACATAGGCCGAAAGTTTGGATTGAAGAGCGAGATCGCGCCAGTCCCTTAAGCCCACTTGGATTGATCCTAGGGTGTACTGAGGCAGGTATAGATGTATTAGGACAGTCATTAAATCGGCGAAACATCGATCATGATATTGTGATGCAGCTTAGACTTAGACTTAGCTGGTTTCAAACGCACTTATCTAAGATAGAGGCCTTACCTAGCAGCGCCTATGAGCAAAAGCTAGCCTTCAGAGGAGAGGCAATCACTCTAATGAATACTTGCACTCAAGCTGCAGTGATTGCATCAAGCGGGGCCGCAAATATGCTTACTCATCCAGCGCAAAGAGTCTATGGCGAATCAATGGTTTTCAGCGTGAGTGGGCAGACTACGAACGGGGCGATCGCGACCTTGAATCACTTAATAAAGGCTGTATGATTTATGTGTCAGTGCATTCATACAAAGGCAGAGTTTTCTGAGTTCCTTATCGCTGCAAAATGAAGCGATGTAACAGAAGTAACACCGCTGTTAAGAACGATGTTTTAAAGTGTGAGTCCTCGTCTAGCCAGCTCAGTATGCGCTAAATATAAAGACAATATAAAGGTTTCAACGTATGGATATTCGTCTTCTACGTCAATTCTGGTCCATCCTCGCAGCTTCTCCAAACCAACGCCTCGCCTCTCTAGACGACTCTAGCGTCTCAAAGTGGATTGTGGATATTCTTAAAGCCGATCCCACTTTTGATCCACGCAATTTGCCTACCGTCAATCAGTACATCCAAACTCGCATTCCACTGATTCGAGACTTGTCACAGCAGGCTTGACGTTACATTTTCTTTAGAACGATATTCTTTAACAACCGCTACCAATCACTAACGCGGTTATAGCATTCATACAACCAGCTGACCCTAGGCTGAGTTCGTAACTCGTCCTCAAGCACCATAGGTAAACACATCACTGCTAGATAACGCACTAGATAACACATTTGTAATTTACGCCACAAAACTGCGGAAAGTCTATCTCATAGGCCGCTTGAGCCTTTTGCGCACTGATATCTAGAGGCTACGGAGAACAAGACCGTAGCCTCAAGTACTGATTATCCCTGTGGAAAAGATGATACTGTTGAGCGCAATTACCGCCGGGTAGGTTGTTTAGATGCACTACGGTGTCCTTCTCTAGTTCTAATAGATACAGTGCTAGATGTAATGATTGATACCTTTATTGCATCGACAGCCCATCAGGCCATTTGAGTTCCTTGTATCGCAAGTGCGTGAATTTAGATATGAAAAAATGGAGTTTGATGCTCACAGCGAGCATGAGTG
This sequence comes from Synechococcus sp. PCC 7335, assembly GCF_000155595.1. Classification (NCBI taxonomy): domain Bacteria; kingdom Bacillati; phylum Cyanobacteriota; class Cyanophyceae; order Synechococcales; family Synechococcaceae; genus Synechococcus; species Synechococcus sp. PCC 7335. The sequence goes on from NZ_DS989904.1 coordinate 117,578, forward strand.
TAGTGGCATTAGTTAGCTGTGCGGCGCCAGGAGGAGCGCCAGGGGAGGCAGATGCTGATGGCGATGCAGTCGGCAGTTCTGGCAGCCGTTTACAAACCGTCCTAGATCGCGGCGAGCTAATTTGTGGTGTAGACGGTGGTATTCCCGGTTTCAGTTTCGTAGAAGCAGGAGCTTACTCTGGCTTAGACGTTGATGTTTGTAAAGCAGTCGCTGCCGCGCTGTTTGACGATCCTGAACAGGTGGTTTATCGCAACCTTGATTCGACAGAGCGCTTCGAAGCTTTAAAAGGTGGCGAAGTCGATATGCTCTCTCGGAATACTACCTGGACACTTAGCCGGGATACCTCAGTTGGCATGGAGTTCGGCCCAACCACGTTCTATGACGGTCAGGGTATGCTGGTGCGTGAGGCGGATGGCATTGCTGAGCTTAGCGATTTTGAAGGGCGATCGGTTTGTGTAGAAGCCGGTACCACAACTGAGCTTAATCTTGCTGACCAGATGCGTCAGCTAGGCGTTAGTTTTGAGCCACAGACTTTCCAGGATGCGGACGCAGCCTATGCAGCGTACGAAGCAGGTAGCTGTGAAGGAATGACTTCCGATAAGTCTCAGCTGATTGCCCGTCGAAGCACGCTCACTAACCCCGATGAGCATGTTCTGCTAGATGTGACGATGTCAAAAGAGCCTTTAGGACCTTTAACAATCAACAATGACTCTGCTTGGTTTGACACAGTCAAGTGGGTAACCTACGCCTTAATTGAGGGCGAGGAGTTGGGATTGACTTCCGAAAATATCGAGGAGACCGTAGCCTCTACCGAAGATCCAACTATCAGGCGATTCGCTGGCGAAGAAGGCACATTAGGTTCGGATATGGGTCTGCCTAATGATTTTGCCCTTCGCGCTATCAAGCATGTCGGTAACTATGGCGAAATCTATGAGCGCAACCTCGGTGAAGGATCACAGTTCGCACTAGCTCGCGGTCAGAATGCTTTATGGTCTGAGGGTGGATTACTCTATTCTCCTCCCTTCCGCTAATTCGTTGATATAGCTAGGTTGATATAGCTAGATACTCTTGCGACCGATGAGCGCAGGTGGCCAGGTATTTTGGTCCCCTGCGTTTACTTGTTTAAGACCAATGTATTAGGAACAAATAATACGTTTCGTATCGGGCCTAAGTTGTTGGTACGAAGGGATTATGATATCCATACTAATTGTCTCGGATGACAGAGAAAAATGGCGCCGAAGAGACTAGTGAGACTTGACAGTTTCTACACCGCAAAGCATCTACTTTTGTAAACGATGAGACGGAATGTCGTCTTGTTTTACTGCATAGTTGCCTCTAAGTTGGGGCCATCATCGCTAAAACACGATATACAAACGATCAGTACAGACATAGCCAAAACGCCAAACAAAGATAAAGCACAGACAGAACGCTGCTAGAAACGCTGTCATCTAGATAGCAACGTAATTGTTGATTGATTAAAGACTATGGCACAACGCTCAACCAAGCCTACTTCTGGCTTGCGATCGCTACTTAGAGATGAAAGATTCTGGCAGATTGCCTTCCAAGTAATTGTGACTATCGCTGTGATTCTCACTTTTTCTTATCTGTTTGGCAATCTTTCTCAAAACTTACGGCGTCAAGGCACAGAGTTCAGCTTTGGTTTCCTACAAAATCCAGCTGGCTTTGGTATCGGCGAAAACATGCTGGGTTACGAGACTCAAGACTCGTACGCCAAAGTAATTCAGGCGGGTATCGTCAACTCCTTAAGACTGATCTTTGTCAGCATTATCACGGCGACAATCGTCGGTGTGGCTGCAGGCGTCGCTAGCTTTTCAGATAACTGGCTATTGCACAAAATTAGTCGAACCTACGTCGGCCTAGTGCGTAATGTGCCCTTGTTGCTACAGCTCGTTTTTTGGTATTCGGCCGTTTTCTTAGCGATACCGACTGAAGCGAACCAAATCGTTTTTCCTAATCCAAGCCTCCCTTTGATAGTCGCAAACAACAGAAACGTTAGTCTGCCAGGACCAGGGCTACCTGGTGAAGTCTGGATTGCACTGATGTTGTTGGGACTAGCATTTTTGCTGTTTGGCCTGCTGTGGAACTCAATCAACAAATTTCGATATGGACGGTTTGCAGCCGGTATTGCCGGTTGGCTTGAGCGCTTGGGCGCAGCAGCGGTCATTGTCGCGGTGGTGGTCGTAGATTACTTTCTACTGATGAGTAATTCTTCAGAAGATATGTTGTTCTTCAAAGGGGCGATTATTGCGCTATTTACCAACCCAGAAGGGCTTTGGGTAATCGCTCTGGCAGTAGCCATAGTTGCTATCTTCGTGATTTGGAGAATCCGTTTGAAGTCTATGGTTGAAGACGGCAGCGATGGCAAGCTGTTGATGGGTGTAATGATTGCGATTGGCATTGCTGCTCTAGCTATTTTAGTATTCGCCTTCAACTGGAATGCTCCTCAACTCTCAGAAGCAGGGCGAGCCAGTGGCGGTCTAACCATGTCAGTAAACTACGTTGCCTCTGTCACAGGCCTGACTTTCTATACCGGCGCTTTCATCGCTGAGATTGTGCGCGCAGGCATCCAATCGGTACCGCGTGGTCAGTGGGAAGCCGCACGTTCAGTTGGACTGACTAACGACAAAGCTATGAGGCTCGTTGTCTTTCCCCAGTCTTTGCGAGTATTGCTTCCTCCGCTCAATAGCGAATTTGCCAACCTTGCTAAGAATTCGAGTTTGGCCTTTGCCGTTGGCTACCCTGAGCTATACAACCTCGCCAACACCACATTCAACCAGACAGGTAAACCCATCGAAGTGTTCCTAATGATGATGGCTACCTATCTCACACTCAACTTGCTGATCTCTCTAAATATGAATCAGCTCAACAAAGCCGTTCAATTCAAAGAACGTTAAGACAGGAGCGCTAACCCATGACCCTCAGTTCTAGACCGATCGAACGTGGCGCACCCCGAGTCCAAAGAACAGGACCGCTCGTCTGGACTCAAAAGCATCTGTTCAACAGTCCATTTAACAGTGTTATCACCATTGTGCTAGGTGGCGTAATCATCTACGCACTCTATAGCATGTTGACCTGGGCCTTTATTCAGGCTCCCTGGGCAGTGGTCACTGAGAACTTCGCTCAGTATATGGTGGGGCTATATCCCCCCGAGTTTTACTGGCGGGTATGGACCATCTTTGCTTTGGTATTAGCCTTAGCAGGCGTGAGCTGGGGAATTCTTGCGCGTAATCAAAAGCAGCTGTTCTCGCCGCCTGTTCTAATTGGGTTTGGAATAGCTGTGCTGTTGCTGATCCTCTTGCCAATGACCAGACCATATCTAGTCTATTCACTAGGTAGTTTGGCCTTACTGGCTGTAGGGGCGATCGCTGGTCAGCAAGTAGGCCGCAACTTCTCTAAAGCGCCGCAGTTCATTTCTGCTGGGTGGTTTATTTCTTACTTTGTCGTGCTGTATTTGCTAGGGGGCAACGCGTTTACACAGAGCCTGCTCTATGCCGTTCTTTTCCAAATTGGCTTAGGATTACTTGTTGGTTGGCAGCTGGCTTCTCGGCTTGCCATGCCGATACTGACGCAGTGGCTAGGTAGGCTGGCCCTGCTGGCTGCTGGCTTTTGCCTGGGCTACTACGTCTTAGGTAACATCTTCTTCCCAGTTTTGGGTGCTGTGCTTAGCTACCCAGTCTTTTTGTGGGTAATGAGAATTGTTGGCATCTTGCTCGGTGTCGCCTTAATCTGGGTTTTCTCAGACTCGCAGACGCTTGAGAACATTGGTAGGATTGCGCTGTTCTTGATAGGCTTTGCCGGTGTGTTCGTTTTGATGGGTTGGCTACCCGCTATGCTTGGTCTAGAGTTTGGCCTAGAAACGGTGCGGACAAATTCTTGGGGCGGTCTAACGCTGACTTTGTTTTTGGCTATCAGTGGTATTGCCCTTTGCTTCCCGGCGGGTGTTTTGCTAGCACTAGGTCGGCGGAGTAAGCTACCGCTGATTCGGATGTTCTCGGTCACCTATATTGAGCTGGTACGAGGCGTTCCACTAATTTCTATTCTATTTATGGGACAGGTACTGATCCCCCTGTTCTTACCAGAGGGTATGCGACCAGATCCAGTAGTTCGAGCCATTATCGGCCTAACTATTTTTAGTGCGGCTTACCTAGCTGAGAACGTTCGGGCCGGACTGCAGTCCGTGCCTCAAGGCCAAGGTGAAGCAGCTCAATCTTTGGGATTGAACAAACCGCTGACAATGGCCCTAATCGTGCTACCACAGGCGCTAAAGACCGCGATTCCGGCGATTGTAGGCCAGTTTATCAGTCTGTTCCAAGATACGACACTGCTAGGCATTGTGGGATTGCTAGAACTATTGGGCATCACCCGAAACCTACTTGCTAACCCGAACTATCTGGGTGATTTTGCCCCTGCCTATGTCTTTATCGGAGTAATCTACTGGGTGTTCTGCTACGGAATGAGCTATGGCAGCCGCCGGGTAGAAGCAGCACTGAATACCGACCTGCGATAATGTTGATTTTGTTGGCCTAGAGGACCTTTTGTGATGACTCAATCTGAAATTCAAACGCCTGCTGTGTCCCGTAATTCTGTGGGTGCAGAGGCGGTAATTGTCGCCAAAGACGTAAACAAGTGGTACGACAATGGCTTCCACGTCCTTAAAGGCGTCAGCATGAATGTCTACAAGGGCGAAGTGGTTGTGGTCATGGGCCCTTCAGGCTCAGGTAAATCAACGTTTATCCGCACGTTCAATGCACTAGAGCCCTATCAAGAAGGCAGTATTGATATTGATGGCGTGCGAATTGCTAACGATCTTAAAGACATTGAAGCCGTGCGCCGGGAAGTCGGTATGGTGTTCCAGCAGTTCAATTTGTTCCCGCATCTAACCGTATTGCAAAATGTCACGTTAGCACCAATTTGGGTGCGGCGATGGCCAAAGGCCAAAGCAGAAGAGATCGCTATGCGGTTGCTAGATAGAGTGGGCATTGCTGAGCAAGCCTATAAGTTTCCTGGTCAGATGTCAGGTGGGCAGCAGCAACGCGTTGCGATCGCCCGCTCATTAGCCATGCAGCCAAAAGTCATGCTGTTTGATGAACCCACCTCAGCCCTTGATCCTGAGATGGTACGTGAAGTCCTTGACGTTATGCGTAATCTTGCCGAAGATGGAATGACGATGGTGTGTGTAACCCATGAAGTAGGCTTCGCTAGGGAAGTTGCTGATCGAGTAGTGCTGATGGATGGTGGCGTCTTGGTAGAAGAAAACACACCAGAAGAATTTTTCAACAATCCTAAAGAAGAAAGAAGTCAGGCGTTCTTATCGCAGATCCTATAGCCCAGACTCTTTGCAGTTAATATCTTTCTTCTATCGCTTGACTGCTGCCTCCGTGGTAGATTATTACGTGCGATAAGTCAGTTCGAGATTGACGGAATGCTTCTACGTTCCACGCCCTGTAGCTTGATTTACTGCACGCTTGATTTACCACAAATACAACTGTGAGGAAGATTAAATGATCACTCGATTCAGCAGCCGTCTGACTAGAGCGGCAATAGGGGCGCTAGTCGGTGGTCTAGCGATCGCTCTTTCTACTCCGACAGTCGCTAAAGCTCAAGCTGCCTACGGTAGCTATATCGGAATTGGTGGCGCCTTTGGAGATGGTGAGATAGGCGTTTCTATTAATGGTCGCTACAGCATTCTAGAACTCCCTATTTCTATCCGAGGCGCAGCCTTTTTAGGAGATGGATCCGCCTTTGTTCCCACCGTTTCTTATGACTATCCAGTCAACTTCAACTTAGACGTATATCTCGGGGCTGGAGTGGCCTTTGCTACTGACGGTTCTGTGATGGGCGATGGCACCAGCTTCGTCTTGCAGCCCGGCGCTGACTATGCCTTCACTAACAACCGGCTAGTCGTCTTTGGTAATGCAGTCATCCCGGTTGGAGGTGATACGAACACAGCCGTACAAGGGGGCGTAGGCATTCAGTTCTAAACGGCTCTTCTAACTCTTCTAAACAGTTTTTCAACGAAAGCGCTACCTTTCACTGAAAGAACCCATGTACTAAGCGAGCGCTTTCCGTTACCATAAGCCCATTATCTAGAGTTTACTGATTCTAGGCTGCAGGGCCAGAAGGTATTTAGACATGCGAGAGCTGCGTCCGTTAGGGTCGGTCATTCAGGGCTCCTTGAGCAAGGGGCTCGAAGTTCGACTGCATCCAGATGTGCTAGTTGAAGAAATGCGAGTGGGTAAGTTCCTGGTGGTACAGGGTGTGCGATCGCGTTTCTTCTGCATGCTCACCGATGTAGCCTTAGGCATGGCTAGCCAACGAATTGTCGCTAGCCCTCCGGCACCTAATAATATCTTTTTGCAAGAAGTCTTAGCAGGCTCAGGCACCTACGGTACGGTCGATCTAACACCGATGCTGATGTTTACGCCAAATGAAGACTCTGCCCAGTCGTCGGCTGCAAAACGATCTTTTGAATCTACCCATGAGAATTCACCTAACTACAGCGCTAGTGCGGGTAGTCTGGCATCTTATGAAGCTAACTCAAGTGCGCCACTGCAGCTACTGCCAGTAAAGACAATTCCCGGCCATTTTAGCCAGGCTTATGATGCCTCAGAAAGAGACTTCAGGGCGGTGTTTGGTTGGGAAGATGATGTACATCGGCGCAACTTTGCGATTGGTCAGCCAATTGATATGAACGTGCCTATCTGCATCGATCTCGATCGGTTTGTCGAGCGTAGCAATGGCATCTTTGGCAAATCAGGCACCGGTAAGTCCTTCTTAACTCGCCTGATTCTCTCAGGAATTATTCGCAAACAGGCAGCGGTCAACTTAATCTTCGATATGCATTCGGAATACGGTTGGGAAGCAGTCAGCGAAGGCAAAGAATTTAGCACAGTTAAAGGGTTACGTCAGCTATTTCCAGGTCAGGTACAGATATTCACACTAGATCCTGAATCGACAAAGCGCCGCGGGGTAACCGATGCTCAAGAGCTTTATATTAGCTTCGATCAGATTGATGTAGAAGATTTGATGCTAATTAGCCGCGAGCTTAATTTATCTGAAGCCAGCTTGGAAAATGCAATTATCTTGCGTAATGAATTTGGTAACAGTTGGATAAATAGACTGTTACAGCTAAGCAACGAAGAGATACAAGAATTCTGCGAAGTGAAGATGGGTAGCAAATCTTCTATCATGGCTTTGCAGCGAAAGCTAACCCGTTTAGCAGAACTGAAATACATTCGGAGTAGCTGTCCATACAACTACGTAAATCAGATTCTTGAGACTATCGACGCCGGTAAGCACGTAGTAATTGAGTTTGGATCGCAAAGCAACATGCTTTCTTACATGCTAGCAACCAACGTGATTGCTCGGCGGATTCACGCTAGCTATGTACGCAAGGCTGACCGTTTCTTACAGAGCAAAAATCCGGCTGATCGGCCTCAGCCGCTGGTGATCACTATTGAAGAGGCTCATCGATTCTTGGACCCGGCAACAGCTAGACAAACTATCTTTGGCGTGATTGCAAGAGAGATGCGAAAGTATTTTGTGACGCTGCTGGTAGTCGATCAAAGACCTTCAGGAATCGACAATGAGGTAATGTCTCAAGTAGGGACAAGAATCACAGCGCTGCTGAATGACGAAAAAGACATTGACGCGATCTTCACAGGCGTCTCAGGCGGACAAAGCTTGCGCTCGGTACTAGCAAAGCTAGATTCCAAACAGCAGGCGCTATTGCTAGGTCACGCAGTACCGATGCCGGTAGTTGTTAGGACCCGGCCTTATGACGAACAGTTCTATAAAGAGATCGCAGATACAAATTGGACGGAGATGCCTGACGAGATGGTATTTCGAGCAGCGGAGGGCGCGATCGCTGATCTAGGCTTCTAGACCTTCAAGGAAGATATATACGAAAGGTATAACAGAGATAGACCCGCTCAAAGGTGATGTCAGCCATAAAAGAGACTAAAAGAAAATAGGAGAGCCATTTCAGGCTCTCCCTACCATCAGGGTGCATCTACATGCACACATTATGACATATGGGATGAGGGGTATCACCCACTGCTTCTTATAAATTATACGGATTCGTGTCCGTATACTAGAATGCAGGCTGAGAAGCTCAGCTTCTCAGTAGATCTAACTATCACAATTTAGAATTAAGCGACTGGTTCGTCAGGCGTTGAGCTTTTTGCCTAGCAGCTGATTGGTTAGCTTGGGATCGGCTCTTCCCCCCGTGCGCTTCATCACCTGACCAACAAAGAAGCCTTTGAGTTTGGTTTTTCCAGCTTTAAACTTGGCCAGCTCATCGGGATGAGCAGCGATCACTTCATCGATCATCGCTTCAATCTCAGCTGGGTTAGAGATTTGGCTAAGTCCTTTGCTCTCTACAATTGCTTTCGGCGATCCACCTGTCTTGAGCAAATCAGGCAGCATATCCTTACCAATTTTGTTGCTGATCGTGCCATCTTCAATCAGCTTAACCATTTCGGCGAGCGCCTCTGCTGATAGCTTAGTGTCAGTAATACTTAGCTTTTCAGCATTGAGATAGCCAGCAATGTCGCCCATGATCCAATTGGCGACGAGCTTACTAGAAGCGCCTGTCGCGATCGCCCGTTCAAAATACTCAGCTACCGAGCGATCATCAGCTATCACCCTAGTATCATAAGCCGACAGTCCTATCTCTTCCTCGTAGCGCTTTCGCTTTTGGGCAGGCAGCTCGGGCAGCTCGGATTTCCACTGACTAAGCTGGTCAGCAGAGACTTCAATCGGCGGCAAGTCAGGTTCAGGGAAATAGCGGTAATCACTAGAGCCTTCTTTTGAGCGCATGCTTCTAGTGCGCTGTGGACCTTCTTCCCACAAGCGAGTCTCTTGGTAGATTGGCTCTCCTGCTTCTACAGCCGCAATTTGGCGTTCGATTTCGTAGTCTATGGCTTTGGCGATCGCGCTAAAGCTATTCATATTCTTGATTTCAACCTTCGTGCCAAATTCTTCCTGGCCGACCGGACGCACCGAAATATTCACATCGCAACGCAGCGAGCCTTCCTGCATATTGCCATCACCTACACCTAGATAGCGAATGATCCGCCGAATCTCTTCCGCATAAGCGGCTGCCTCTTCTCCAGAGCGCATATCTGGCTCAGATACGATTTCCACCAGTGGTACACCCGCCCGGTTATAGTCCACCAAAGAATAAGCAGAGCCAGACAGACTGTCGCTACCCGCATGCACCAGCTTGCCTGCATCTTCTTCCATATGCAAACGAGTGACTCCAATTCGCTTACGCACCGGCTCACCGTCTTTGACCAGTTCAATCTCCAGCCAGCCATGCTCAGCAATCGGCAGATCAAACTGCGAGATTTGATAGTTCTTCGGCAAATCAGGATAGAAATATTGCTTGCGATCAAACTTACTATAGGGTGCGATCTGGCAGTTCAATGCCAGTCCTGCTTTAACCGCATACTCTAGAACTTTCTCATTTAATACCGGCAGCACACCTGGCAGGCCCATCGTGACCGGATCGATATAAGTGTTTGGATCTGCGCCAAAGGCCGCCGAGCTAGTCGAGAAGATCTTCGTTTCCGTACTCAGCTGACAGTGGGTTTCTAGACCGATAACAGCTTCATATTTCTTTTCTACAGGTGTTTTCGCAGGTGCAGCAGCAGTCATAAAAGCTTCGAATGTAGGTAGGTGACTCTACAAGATGTAGAAGGTGAAAACATAGTCAGTACATCGGCAATTGTATCGCTATTGACTGGGTTTAGAGCGAATGTAGCGTAATGCTTAATCAACAGCGGCTAGAAAGTTGTTCAAGCTATGTGGCCCAAACTAGTTAAGGCGAATACTCATCAGAAATTAAGACCGATACTTATCAGAAATAGTATCTTTCTACTGCAAGCTCACCATAGAAGGGAAGCCCACATAAATTACCCTATACATTGAAGCCGAAAATACTTGCTAAAACGAAGTCATAACGAGTATGATTAGGTAGTAAATAAAACATATTACTAGCTTAGGCTCGAGCTATTTACCCGATTGGCCCCGATTCCCCAAAATTGCTTAAATCGATTGAAAGACGAGCGCCATAAAAAAGATCCAACTATATCCTAAGTAAGGCTCATCAACTCATCAATTCCTATATCTACTGGAGGACACCATGGTTGCAACCACATCTAAAACTGCTTTCTATCCTACTCGGATTGATTTGCCCCTAGACACTCGTCAGGCTGTCGTCGCCATGCTGAACGGTACGCTAGCCGCTACGACCGACTTACGTACTCAGACCAAACAGGCACACTGGAACGTCAAAGGCAAAGACTTCTACCAACTACATCTACTATTTGATGAGATGGCAGGCGAGCTAGAAGAATATAGTGACATGGTCGCTGAACGAGTCACTGCATTAGCGGGTACTGCAATGGGTACTGTGCGGATAGCTGCTAGCGAGTCAATTTTGCCAGAGTACAACTTCGATGCGGTAGGTGGAATGGAGCACGTAGCCGCGCTAGCAGATCGCTACGCCGCCTACGCCAAGCATTTACGTCAAAGCATTGACAGAGCAGATGAGCTAGGCGATCAAGATACAAACGATCTCTACGTCGAAATCTCTCGTACTATCGACAAACGTCTATGGTTCTTAGAAGCTCACCTAGTTGGATAGGTAACAGAAAGAGACTAGATGGACTTGAAATAGACAAGCCTGAATAAGTAGGCTTGTCTGGCTCATAGCTTGATATCTTCTTCAACAGTCCAGCCAGGCTAATAGTCTAGCTAATGATCTAATAGAAAGTGAGAATGTTCATCTTCAGAGCATCTTCACTTTCTATTAGTGCACACCTGTTAGCGCACAAGTCACAGAATTGATCTCTTCAGTAGTCAATCGAATAAGTAGTCAGTAGAACATCTTGGCCAACCGCTTAGAAGAATTAAAACAAAGATCCCCAACCAGATTGTTGTATCCAAAACCTATCGCCAAAAAAGACTCAGACAGTCCTCTAGCGCTGTCTGTTCAGCTAGAGAGAGAACAGTCATTTCATACGGCAGTACGCTCAGCTCAGTGAGATCTAGCTCCTGTCCTGATTCCCAGGTTGAAGCGGGAGTATAGGGTGGGGCAATCCGGGTAATGCGCTCGATGCGATCGCCCTTCGCCTCTCCTCGAAAGCAATAGCGTACTGCCGGCAGCTCACGTCTGTTGAACAACTCAACACCGATCACCGCTGAGCCACTTTTACGCAAAAGCAAAGTGGACAGAGCATCAGGCTTAGTAGAAACATAACGATAGGTGCCCGTTGGCCAAGTCGAAAAAGACTGCGCAGCCGTCTGGGCTGAACAGGTTGCCATCAAAAATACAACAGCTATCTGTTTGAACACCGGCCTCTCTTACCTACTTGTTTCAATAGTCATCAAACTTAATAGTCATCAAACTCAATAGTTACCAGAGAATATACCAAAAGTAAGTCCTGATAGCGCTATCTCATAATGTTATGAAGTCTTTAAAGGAACAGCTCAATAATCTACAGGAAGGCTGATTTTTCTTAATCTGTTTCTTTTAGTATGGCGAAATCCACAAGAGGTCTTCCAGTGTCAGAGCAAATAGCTACAACTTTGTTTTCTGAGAATTTCGACGGTGCTAGTGGCGCAACCCCACCCCAAGGGTGGACACAGGTTCTGCTCGAAGGAAATCCTGAGACTGACCAGTGGCGATTCGATAATCCAGGCGATCGCAGCTTCGTTAGTGCTGATCCGTTTGCCGGACCTGTCGCTATCTATGATAGTGATGCACTCTCCGATGATGATGTAGAAGAAAGCGCTACTCTAATCTCTCCTACTTTTAGCGCTGCCGATGCTCAGGGTGCCTTTCTACAATATGACCAGTGGTACTTTGGCTTCACCGACCCAGAGTACGCCAGTCAAATCTATATTGAAACCTCGACTGACGGCGGCACTACTTGGGAGATCGCTTATCTCGAAGATGGCGCTGGACAATTCAGCGGCCCTCAGCTGGTTGATCTAACTGATACCGTCGCCGGTAGTGAAGAGGCGCAGATTCGTTTTCGTTTCGATGGAGACTGGTCATACGCTTGGGCTGTAGACAATATCGAAATCGTTGACTATCTGCCGCCAGGCGTGATCCTCCCATCCGGTGACGTAGGGGTCAGTGAAGACAACGTGCCCGATCCTCTAAACTTTGAATTCGCGTTGCAAAGCCGGCCTAGCTCGGATGTAACGCTAAATTTCGTAGTAGACGATGAACAGCTTCAGGATATTGAGTCGATTACATTCACACCGCAAAACTGGTCTGAGTCGCAGCTATCTGTTGTGAGTGCGGTCTCAGACGACCTAGATGAAGGCGAAAACCAAATCAGCAATGTCCAGATTGAAGTTGTTAGTGATGACCCTGCTTACGATGGCCTTGTAGTAGACGATGTTTCTGTTCAAATCACAGATAGCACCATACCTGGATTCACTAGCTATCGCACGGTAGAAGAAACTTTCAGCGATCTAGAATCACTAGCCGATAACAATTCTAATCTGGCTAGCTGGGTAGATTTTGGCGATAGCTACGATAAAGCTACACCCGGCGGCCCCAAAGGCTACGATATCTATGCGCTACAGCTTACCAACAAAGAGACCGATATTCCTGGCTACGAAAAGCCGATCTTGTACGTTCAAGGCGCTATCCACGCTCGGGAATATACGACGACTGAGCTGGTCACGCGCTTTGCAGAAGATTTGGTCAGTCGCTATGGCACCGACCCAGAAGCCACTTGGCTATTGGATTATACTCAAATTCACCTCGTTCCGATTCTCAACCCAGACGGACGCAAATTCGCAGAACAAGGATATTCTTGGCGTAAAAATGCTAACCCCAACCCAGATCCAACCTTAGAAGAGGCTCCTTTCCCTACTTACGGTGTCGATCTAAACCGCAACTACGATTCCGCCTTTGGTGAAGTCCCTGATGGCTCTAGCGGTAATCCTAGCTCTCTTGTCTATCGTGGGCCCTTTCCTTTTTCTGAACCTGAAACACAGGCCGCTCGCGACTATCTATTGGACTTGTTCCCAGACCAAAAGCCTGAAGACCAATTCGCACCTGCACCTGACGATGCAACGGGCGTTTATCTCGACGTCCACAGCTTTGGCAATCTAGTACTCTATCCTTTTGGCAACACGGAAGAACCAGCTCCAAATAGTGAAGGGTTACGCAATCTGGGCCTAAAGCTTGGCTATTTCACTGGCCTTGATGGCGAAGCCTACGACATTCAACAGGCAATCGGACTATACCCTACCGATGGGACAACTGATGATTGGGTATACGAAACTTTTGGCACAGCCGCCTACACAATTGAGCTTGGCACGGAATTTTTTGAAGATCCTGAGTATTTTGAAAGCATCATCGTACCCGAGTTTACGCCTGCGCTTTACTACGCGGCGAAGTCAGCCTTTCAGCCTTATCTCACTTCAGCAGGACCTGACTCTTTAGACGTTAAGCTCGATCGACCGACGATATTCGCTGGGGTGCCTGTCTCACTTAATATCCGATCTAATGCCACCCGCTACGATGATGGCAACCTCAGCTCAGAAGGGATTACCGAAGGAATTGACCTACCTGAGTTCAAAGATATCGCAGGGGCTCGCTACAGCTTCAATTCGCCTTCTTGGGTACCTGGGACAGAGCTGTTTGAGCTGATGCCTGCGAGTAATCCACTCGATGATACTGTAGAGCGACTGAAAGTTCCTAGAATTGATACGTCTGGACTTGAACCGGGGCGACACACCATTTTTGTCGAGAGCATGGCCGCAGACGGTACCTATGGTGTGCCTACTGCCGTTTTCCTAGAGGTGTTAGAAGATCCTGTTGAGCCGGTTACTGGCGGTCCGCGTCGGATAGGGACT
>NZ_DS989904.1:131585-132956 GCF_000155595.1 Synechococcus sp. PCC 7335
CTCTTGTTTGGGAAATTGATAGAGTAGCTGTTTTCCGTATTGCTGACCGTCTGAACGAGCGGCTAGCCAAGCTACTAGGTTGTTTCTTTGAGCCGGGGTAAATGGACGCAAAAGGACAAACTCGGCGTCTTCGTCCCCAGGCAGTTCCATGATTAGATAGTAGGGTTTGACAACTTGGGTTTCGTTGGCATAAATCTCATTTGGCGCTCGCCACAAGTCTTCTCTGTTGTAGAAGACCTGTGGGTCTGTCATATGATAGGCCAGTAGCTGATTGGATTGAACCAGAGAAAAGTCTTGTGGATAGCGGATATGTGCCCTTAGGGTCTCGGGCATGGCCGAGAGCGGCTCAAACATGTTAGGAAAGGTTTGAGCCCAGGTGCGAATGATTGGATCGCGATCGTCGGCAATATAGAAGTGAACAGAGCCGTTGTAGGCATCAACGACAATTTTGACAGAATTACGAATGTAGTTGTAGGGATTAGTGCCTGGATCGGCGTATGGGTAGCGATCGCTGGTTGTATAGGCATCGATCATCCAATACAAATAGTTTTTCCCAGATTCTTCACCGGGCGCCGCATAATCATCGCCCGCATCAGCAATGACAAGATAGGGATCTTCATCAAATTGAAGAAAGGGAGCAATTTTGTTGACTCGCTGTTTGATATTGCGCCGAAACATCAGCTTGGTATCGGCGGTAAAGTCGTCAGTTAGCAACATCTTCCAATCGCCGAGATGCTTGGCAAACAGCAGGCGTTTCCACACGGGGCCAAGGTCAATGCCGCCTTGGCCGTCGTAGCGGTTATAGACATTTTCGCTTTCGTCAGGAAAGTCTAGTTCTAGCACCCGAGAGTTCGACATAACGTAGGTGTTAGTCAGTTCGCCATAGTAGATACGAGGTTTTGCCACCGGGATAGAGCGACGAACAGCCTCTGAACTAGGGGTGTGAGCGATATCCTTGATGAAATACTCAGGTAAGCCACTAGGGCTTGCGGTGTTCACCGGGCTCATAGTAAAGCCGTAACCGTGCGTATAGACTAAGTGTTCGTTGACCCAGGTTTGGGCTTCAACCGGGACACGTTCATAGTTCAGTTCACGCGCAGAAATGAGTACCTGACGCCGGCTGATAGCCTCGGCTGCCTCAGCAAAGCTATAGCGATCAACATCGGCATCGGCAAATTCATAATAAAGACGAATCTGCTGAAGCTGGCGGTTAGACTCTAGCAGCGGTCGAGTGTCCCATAAGCGGATATTGTCAATGGTAGATTTATTAGCGACAAGTTCAGTCGCTGTGAGAGTGCCCTGCGGATCAAATGCCTGGGTTTCGATATTAGTCAGATCAAATGCGTTGCGAGTGAAGGCGATGGTGCGCTC
>NZ_DS989904.1:133445-194376 GCF_000155595.1 Synechococcus sp. PCC 7335
GCTGCCACTAATTCTGGCTCGCCTGGTTAGCAGCTTTCCACCCAATGCTCTGATCGCTAGGGTCACAGCTAGCCCTAGCGCAATAAAGCTCAAGGAGGTATTGACAGGTAGGCCTACGTAGATATCAGTAAAGCTTGCTCCATAGCTAACGCCTTGCCCAGAGTAGAGCAGCTCATAGCGACGAATCCAGTTGCCTAGTGCAGTAACGACTAATAGACCGGAGGCAATTGCCGATAAGTGTCGCTGCTGCCCTGTCGAGAATCCAGCAAAACGACCTTGACTAAACGTATTACCTGCTAGCAAATACTCTAGAGTTGCTGCTGCCAACATGAAGACAAGTATCCCAGAAAGCCAAAATTCAATTAGCTCCCACAGCGGCAGCCGAAAGATATAAAAGCTCAGTTCTTCTTTAAAGACTGGATCGACTTGGTCAAAAGAAGAAGGGTTGAGTGCAGGTAGAACACGCGCCCATTCTTCTACCGCGATGATGCTAAAGCAAACACTTAAGACAACGCCAGCAACGCGAAGTAGGCTCAGCGGAAAGGCAATTAGAGCGATCGCTCCTACGACGACCAATACCAATAGAATCGGCTGGGCCGCCAAAGAAAGCACCAGTTCCCAATTTTCATTGAAGCTTAGACCCAGCGGCGTTGGAATCGCTGCTCGCGTTGTCAATAGTTCAGTAATTGCAATTCGGCTATGGTGAAGCAGGTTACCCCCGATCACTAAACCTAAAAAGAAGAGAATCGGCAGTAGCGTTCTAAGCCCTAGACCAACACTTAGATTTGCTTGGTTGGGTAGCAGGCAATTGCGATTGAACTTGAGCCTTTCTGCAGCGTTAAAGTTAGAGAAAATAAAGCCTAAGCTGCCGAATAGAGTGACCGTCCCAAGGAGAATTTGAGTGCGCGATCGCAGCAAAAACTCAGACAAAAAGCCTAGCTCATCAAACCACAGCCCTTCCGCCCAGTAGTCCGTTGCCACATAAACCAGCAGCAGCGTTAAAACGCCCACCACAAGCGTTCTACTACCTGATTTAGGCCACCCCTTTCGCCGAATAACCGGATAGTCCAAGCTCCTACCGATGAAGTTGCCTCGCGCTCGGTTCATGGCCTACTGCCCCCAAAAATCAATCGCCCGGTAACCTAGCTCAGCCATCATATGCCGCAGCATTGGAACACTTAAGCCCACCACATTCGTATGGCAGCCCTCAATTTTTTCTACGAACATACTGCCCTTGCCATCCGTGGCAAACGCCCCTGCACAGTGCATTGGCTCGCCAGTTGCAATGTAGGCTTCGATCTCTTGATCAGAGGGATTAGCAAAGAACACCCGGGTCATGCGATGTCGAACTAAGGGCGCTTGTCCAGGGGCGATTAGCGCATAGCCGGTAAGCAGTTCACCCGAGCTACCTCGCATAGACCGCCACCGATCAATTGCTTCTTGCTCACTTTCAGGCTTTCCGTAGGGGATATTGTCAATTGCCAAAACAGAATCGCATCCTAGCACTAATGCACTCTTAAACTGTGGTGCTACTGCCTCAGCCTTACCCAGCGCTAGTACTTCTACCAGTTTTCGAGGATCGCTAATCACCACAGCGTCCTCATCAAAGTTACTAGGACAAACAAACGGCTGGATACCTGCTTCTATCAATAGATTTCGACGGGCAACAGAGGCAGAGGCCAGCACGAATTGAATATCAGCCATGGGGGTGCTCTAGGATGAAATGTATAGCAATCTGCGCTTAGCTCGCATCTTCAATAAAGGCAACAGTCCTCATTCGGCGACGCTAAGTGCTTAGCAACTCGCCATCGACCTAAACCTTCTCGCTTAAACCTTCTCTCGGAGTAGCATTTGGCGAATTGCAATATAGGAAACTAGCGTAACAAGAAACCATGCAAAAAGACGCACTCACAGCAGGAAAGAACTCAATGAGCGCGCCTTTAATACCTTTAATACAGACGTCATGCAGAATAGATGTAGCTACCAATAAGAGAATATTTAGTAGACCGAGAAAGAGGCCACTGTTTGTTTCATCGTGTCCTTCATCTTCTCCCAGCGATTCTCAGGAATTGAGGCATTGAACGTGTAGAGCTGACCACGTCGAATGATGACACTAGCAAGGTCATGGCGCTGGCCTGAGGGCAGATTAGCGATGTATTCAAGGATGTAATAGAGCTTGTCACCAGCTTCAAAAGATTGAGCGTTGACCAGTTCCACGTTGCGATCATCAGGAGCTAGAGAGGTGATGCTTTTAGATAGGGTATAGCCAACTTCTGAAGGAGTGCCGAGATCAGGTAGGGTTTTGCCACCAGAAACAGGACTGACAACAACGCTAACGTTCTCGCTAGCTCTGATAATGTCGTGAAATACGGTATCAGGACCATTTTCTACCTGTGCAGGCACCCAGCCAGTGGGATATTTGAACTCATAGCCTTCGTAGCTATCGTTATAGGATTGCAGACTAACCCCAGGTGAGCAACTTTGTAGTCCCAGGGCAAGCACCATCACAAACAGCAAGGCAAACCGCTTTAGCATCTTAAATACGTCTTTCATCATCTGGTCTCTCTATCCTCTGGCTCTACTAATTGTGCCATGGGGCGGGAACCTTCAGACTGAAACTCACCATTGGCATGATTTCGGTGGCTGTCTTGCTAAACAATTTTTCAAAAGGAATCTTTTACCTTAGGCACTTCAGAAGGACTGTTTGCCGAGTCCTGTACCCCAAAAATCTCTAGAATCTCATTACCTACCGTTTCGTAATCTTGCCAGCAGGCCTCCGCCCGCGGATCTTTAACCATATAGACAGGTACCCCCTGTAGGGCCGCCTTTTGAAACGCTGCGAATCGTCGAATGCCTTGCTCAAAGATAGGTAGATTAGCTCCCTGTAAAAGTTCTTTGACTTCCTCTCCGGCTTTGCTGGGTTTAGGCGGAATAGAAGTAAGCAGAATGCGGTAGTGACAGGTACCGATTGCTTTAAGGTATTCAATAGTGAGTACCAAAGCATCTAGCGCTAATACATCTGGGGTTGTTGGTAGTACTAGCAGATCGCAGGTACTCGCAAGGGCTGAGAGATCCTCTGGAATTGGCCTAGCTGGCGTATCTATCACCACATTACTACTCGGGTTTATAGTTTGCTCTGCCGTCCACTGATCGACCACATTAAACGGCAAATCGCCTCTACTAGCCCAGCCTAACGCTGAACGGTTTGGGTCGGCGTCAATCAGCACTGTTTCCCCTTGTCCCTGCAAGAAGGCTGTCAGGTGAATAGCGCTTGTCGTTTTGCCAACACCTCCTTTAAAGCTAGCTACTGTGATGATCATTGAAGGCCTAGACCTGATCCCAATGTATATAGTTTATACAGCAGGATCACGTTGACGTCAGGGAACCAGGAGCAGACAGATGATAATTGAGCTGCCAAATAGTCAGGCAACGCAGGCGTTAGGGCGATCGCTGGGCGATCAACTACCCGCAGGCAGCATACTGCTTCTAAAGGGCGATCTAGGCAGCGGTAAGACGACGCTAGTACAAGGCGTGGGAACTAGCTTAGGGATTAAAGAAATTGACAGCCCTACCTTCACACTTATCAACGAATACACAAAAGGACGAGTGCCGCTCTACCACATAGATTTGTATCGGCTTTCTGTAGCTGAAGCAGATAGTTTGTACTTAGAAACCTATTGGGAAGGCATTGAGGTAGAGCCAGGAATCGTAGCAATTGAATGGGCTGAGCGGCTGAGCAACCTACCCCCAAAGCCAATTGAGCTAGAGTTAAGCTACTCAGATGAAGGGCGACAGGCCAGTATCAAAGTTCCTTGTTCGCTGACTTTAGATTTAGCTATTTAGAGATACTGGCCTGAAGTAACGCCGTACAAATTGCTACTTTAAGCTGATGAGTCTTCAGGGGTGCTTTGCCTTAGTTCAGTAGCTGGTACGGTAGCTGCAGGGCAGATTCTGAGACTATTCCTATCATCATCCCCCAGTTGATCAATGTTCGGTAAGCCATCTGCAACGTTTTACCAAAAGCAACTACGCCGTCTTCGTGCCCTGCCATCACAAAGATTCTCTGTTGCAATAAAGGCGTTTCTTTAAACAGTTGCTGTGTCGCGGCTGCCATCTCAGGCGTACCGTATGGAACGTCAGCGCTCGTCGTTGGTACCTGATAGAGCAGCTGTTTCCACAGTTGAGCATTATGAACGTGGATGATCGCACCAATGCCTGGATGAACGCTATAGATGGTGCCGTGGGTCAAAGATTCAGAAGAGGCCTTGCTTAAACCCTGGCATCGAAGCGTATTTTGGGCCGGATTGAAGTCAGTGACAAGGGCGTAGTCGGTGGCGCTAAGCGTAGAAAGGTGGCCAGTCTGAGTCCCAGTGATGACAAAGGTAGGGATGGGGGAAGAAGGAAGTCCTGTTTTTTGAGAGATGTTGCCAAATCCAATGCCACTGGGATATTCGCCAATCAGATGAAGCTGGTGAAGGGCGTTTCTATATCGGGTGAGATCGGAGACTGTATGGAAAGCGATCGCGTCTTCCTTGATCCACTCACACTGATATTTAATATAGCCTTCGTCGATCATCTAGCGTTCGCCTAGCCAGTCTAAGATCATTTTATTCACGACTTCTGGTCGCTCATCGTGCGGGCAGTGTCCCGTATCCGGAATAGCATGAAACACGACATCTTTATCTTGATCGTCCGCTAGTTCTTGATAGATGCCCGCTGCTTTGATCGGTGTCCAAGGATCTTTTTCTCCCCACAGCACGAGCAACGGCTGAGTCACCTGTGGCAACAGTTCACTAGGACGAGGACCCGGCGGCGCGCTCAAAACAGACGCGAAGACTCTTTGCGCTCCTGGCTGACAGGCCGGACCATGTAGAATGTCGACAAGCTCGGGGGTAATCGCTTTCCGGTTGCCGTATACCTGCTTTAGAGAGCCGCGGATTCGACCTTTTGTACGGACCTGATTAAATAGCAGTGGACCCGTCAATCTAGAATTCACTAGCTTAGCGAATACGCCCATGACAAAGCTCAAACCGCCCGGCAAATCTTCTGGTCGGTGGTTCAAGCTACCCGCACAGTTTAGCAGCACACCGCCGCTCGCTGTGTCAGGATAAGTCACTAGGGTCATCAGCGCCATCAGCGCCCCAATCGAATTTCCGACAAAGACAGCAGGTTCTTTGACATGCGTTTTCCAAAAGTCATGAATCAGCTTCACCCAGAACTCTAGGCTATAGCTAAGATCTGGCTTATCTGAATCGCCAAAGCCAAGTAGGTCTATAGCATAGACACGATGACCTGCTACCGCCAGCTCAGGAATATTTTTACGCCAGTGCCCAATAGAGGCACCAAATCCATGTAGCAATACAATCGGTGAACCCTCGCCATGGGCGACGTATTTGATGTCATAGCCGCGCCAGTCCCAGGTGAGTTTTTCTCCAGTGTAGCGATCGCCAGATGCTGAGACGACTGTTTCTTCCTGGCTCTGTGCTAGATCAGTCAAATCACTCGTCGAGTTGTCAATGGATCTAGCGATAGAATCGTCGATAGAGAGGGGAACTGGGAGCGAGCTAGTAGATTGGGCCGTCATCCTAATCGTAATTATGAAAAGTCTATATTGCCTATGATAGGGCGAATCATAGCGGTTCGCGGATACATTCTCAGCAATAAGCTAGGTAGCCAGAGTGATTCACTCAAGGCTAATTAACAGTCGATAGCACCATGAAAAGTAATCACCTTGTAAACTAATGGCCTTGAATGTCATTGAAACTGCTGCACGTATCTTATGGAAGCTTCTAATTTGCTACCAGCTTTGCTGCCGAATCTATTAGTCTGGATAGCTGTTGTGTTTGGGATTGCAGGCTTTGCCATCTTTTCTATGGTTAGAGCCTATCGCCGACCAATTGAGCGGCCTCCTTTTCCAGAGCTAGTCGTCGAAACATCCTCTATTCCCTTATCTCCAGCGGCACAGACGCTATATGTGGCGGGCGTTGGCACTTACAAGGCGGGAGACTTTCGTGGCGCTATCGAGCAATTTACTGAGCTATTGAACCAGGAACCGAACTGCGCTGAAGCGTTTCACAATCTAGGACTAGCATACGCAAACGTTGGCGATAACAACAAAGCGGTCAGAAGTCTGCTCAAAGCGGGAGATGCCTACGACCAGCAGGATACGAAGGAAGGATTAGAACAGATTAAACAAGCATTAGAAAAGTTGAAATCTCTGTGAGTTGTGACGGCCGCAGCTATGACAGCAGGAGCTGTGACGACCCTCTAGCTTCCAGATTGCGTAGTTTCACCTGGACTACTGAGAAAATTTGCACGCGATCAGGCGGCTACGAAGGGAAAAGTGAATTAAAACATTAATTAATCTAAAAGATAACATTCTTAATCGATTGACTGCGAATCTAGAAAGAAAGCTTATTTCTGAACAAAAATAAGCAACAAATGGAAGAAAAACGATTGATTTTTCAGTTTTCGCTAGTCAAATAGCCCAAGAGAGAGGATAATCTTCGTTTTTTCCCGGAAACACGGGTTTTATAGCCCTATAGTACTTGTGATCTATTAAGTTCTTATGCTACAAATACTATCGAAGTTTTTAAGGTACTCACTTTTATGAACAAAGCTGAACTAATTGATATGGTCGCAGAGAAGGCAGATGTCTCAAAGAAGGACGCCGATGTCGTTTTGACAGCGGTTATTGATTCAATCATGGAATCTGTCGCAAAGGGCGATAAGGTTAGCTTGGTAGGGTTTGGTAGCTTTGAGCCTCGCGATCGCAAAGCTCGTGATGGCCGCAACCCTCAAACAGGTGAGACTATTAAAATTCCAGCGACAACTGTTCCTGCCTTCTCAGCAGGTAAGGGCTTTAAGCAGCTTGTAGCGGATGCTTAGCCAATTAACTAACTAAACTATCAGCGATCGCCTTCACCTAGTCCCCAACTAACTAATCAGCAATCAACCGAGCTATAAATCCTCTATGGCTCGGTTTCTAGATTCTATGGCTCGGTTTCTAAATCTAGAAGCTGCCAGCTGTGATCTTCTGCCAAACGTAAGAGAGACTGATGATAGTGCTTTAAAGACGCTCTGTGTCCAACGCTCAAGTAAGCCGCCTTTGTCTTAGCTAGCTGATCATATAGCTGTTCTTCATTCGCGGTGTCCAAAGCGCTAGTCGCTTCGTCTAGGATCACGTATTTGGGCAGATGAATCAGTACGCGGGCAAAGCTGAGTCGCTGCTGCTCTCCTAAGGAAAGCACATCACTCCACTCAGCCTCTGCCTGCAATCCAAACTGTGCCTCTAGATTAGGCAAATTCACTCGCTGCAGGACTTCAGTTAGCTGCACATCCCTGATATCTGCCTCAGGGTAGGGATAGAGCAACTGCTGACGCAAGCTGCCTAGGATCATGTAAGGCTTTTGGGGTAGAAACAGGAGATCTTCTAACTTTGGCCGTGTGATTGTGCCTTCGCCCGATGTCCAAAGCCCAGCGATCGCCCGCATCAAAGAACTCTTTCCACACCCGCTAGGACCCATCACCAGTAAAGAGCTCTGAGCCTCTACTGCTAAAGATAGATCTTCAATTAGCGTGCGTTGATAGTTGGGCGTTTGCAAAGTCAAGGATTGCAGTGCTAGTTCGCGAGCGGTCTTGAAGCTGATTACTGGCTGGCTATTCTGGTCATCGGCTTTACTAGCTGTCTTACTTTCTATCTCACTTTCAGCGCGTTCACCGCTACCTTCGTTCATCGCCTTCGTTTCGACGACTTCCTCGACTACTGCGGTTTTATCTCCTGCTTCTGTTGTATCGTAGCCAATCGCTTCAGAGAATTCGTATAGACGATCAATACCCGCACCAAAGGCAGTCAGAGATTGGAGGCGAGCGACAATCACATTGAACGAAAAGAAGACTCGAATAAACGCACCCTGCGCTTCGCTAACTTTGCCCACTTCAAGTTCACCGCTAAACACACCAGGAGCGACTACAATCGCTGGTAATACAAAGGGAATAAATTCGTAGAAATTGGTCAGTCCGTTCAGGCTTAGCTCCCAAATCAGCAAACTTTTATAGTTGTTGAAAGCGGCTAGAAAGCGTTCTTTTATTTGATTGGACTCTTGTTCTTCCCCCTGATAGAACGCGATCGCCTCGGCATTCTCTCTCACTCTTACGAGGCTAAAGCGAAAGTTTGCTTCTTTCTTCAACTGTTCGAAGTTTAGCTTTACTAACGGCTGGCCAAAAATTCCGACCGTCAGCACAGTCCCTACTACCGCATAGGCGACTAAGAACAGCACTAGCTCTCGAGAAATTCCCCACAGCACACCGCTAAAGGCAATCACTTCTAGAACAGAATCGGTAACCACAAGTGCCAGCGTCAAAGATTCCTGAGTGAAACTTTTAACATCTTCTGCAATTCGCTGGTCGGGGTTGTCAATTTCTGGATTGAACTGATTGATCTGATAGAACGACCGCTTTGCAAAGTAGCGTTCGACAAAGTTGTCGGTTAGCCAGCGTCGCCACTCCAAACCCAAGCGATCACGCAAATAGGTATAGCCTGCTAGCAGCGGCGCATAAACGACTAGCACCCCGATGAATATGCCTACCGTCGTCCAAAATCGGCTTTCGCTTTTTGCAGACAGCGCTGAGATCAGCTCTCCTCGCTGGTTGTTTAGCACTACACTTAGACCGGTATAGCCTAGCAGCAACACTACAATTAGCAGCAAAAGTCCCCTAGCTTTCCATTTCTCATCACCGATCCAATAGGGACGTGCGATCGCCCAGAATCGTCTGAAAACCTTGAAGTTAAACCGCTCCATCCAAAAACTCTAGCCGTACTTACACTGTAGTCACAGTACTATCATTCAAAGGGCTTTGAGGACTATCTGGAGAACAGTTCGAGCGTATCTCATTTTTCTACTCATTTCTGGGTACGCAAAACAGATTTTGACTCCCTCTGATGAGAGATGTTAGCACCTAAGCTTTTGCTTACGCTCAGATACGCACGGCAATTCAGAAAAGCGATCAAAAGGGTTACTGTCATGGGCGTTCAGCGAGTATCAGTATGTCAGGTCGGTGACCTTGAAGTAGGAGAGATGCGGCAGTTCACAGTCGCTGACAAAGAAATTTTATTGGCAAAAACTGAGAATGGAGTCAGCGCGATCGCTCCTCACTGTTCCCACTACGGTGCCCCTCTAGAAAAAGGCGTCTTGCACAATGGCCGAATCGTCTGTCCTTGGCACAACGCCTGCTTTAGCGCCGATACAGGAAAGCATCTGAGCGCACCAGGCCGCAACAACCTTGCTAAGTTTCCGGTTCATATTGAAGCCAATACTGTCTACGTTGAGCTGCCAGAAGAAATCACCGAACACGTTACACCCGAGCTAGTTGAAGCAGACTTTGAGGCAGACAAACGTACCTTTGTGATCGTGGGCGGCGGTGCGGCTAGCGACATGGCAGCCCAAGCGCTGCGGCAAAACAACTACCAGGGCAAAATCATCGTTTTGACTGCTGAGAACGCGATTCCATACGACCGTACCAAGCTGAGCAAAGCCTACTTACAGGCGGATGAAGTTGGTGAGGTCTCACAGCTTCGCTCCGCTGACTTCTACAAGCAGCACAATATTGAAATTAAGACCTCCGCCAAGGTAACTAGTTTAGACGTAGAGGCAAAACAGCTTACCTTTGGCGAAAATGAAACGCTTGGCTACGATGCGCTTTTGCTCGCTAC
Source organism: Synechococcus sp. PCC 7335 (assembly GCF_000155595.1). Classification (NCBI taxonomy): domain Bacteria; kingdom Bacillati; phylum Cyanobacteriota; class Cyanophyceae; order Synechococcales; family Synechococcaceae; genus Synechococcus; species Synechococcus sp. PCC 7335. The sequence goes on from NZ_DS989904.1 coordinate 143,158, forward strand.
TGGTGGCGCTGTCAAACAGGTGCCCGTCGACGGGAGCGAACTAGACAACGTTTTCACGCTACGTAAAGCAGAAGATGCAAAAGCCATTCTGAAGGCAGCAAAGCAGTCTAAAAAAGCGGTGATTATTGGCTCAGGGTTTATTGGCATGGAGGCCGCTGCTAGCCTGAAGCAACAAGGGCTAGAGGTGACTGTTGTTTCTCCTGACAAAGTCCCCTTTGAAAAAGTACTCGGAGAATCTGTCGGCAAACTCTTTCAGCAGGTTCACGAGTCTAACGGCGTAGAGTTTAAGCTAGACGAAAAGGTGAAAGCTCTAAAAGGAAACGGCAAAGTAGAGACCGCTGAGCTAGAAAGCGGTGAGATCTTATCTGCCGATATGGTAGTGGTGGGCATCGGGGTAAAACCTGCCACCGACTTTGTAGAAGGGTTATTGATGGACGAAAAAGACTGCAGCATTCTTGTCAATCAGTATCTACAGGCAAAACCAGATGTCTATGCGGCAGGTGACATTGCTCGGTTCCCGCACTTCATCACCGGTCAGCCAACCCGTATAGAGCACTGGCAGCTAGCAATGCAGCAGGGTCGAATTGCGGCTTGCAATATGGTCGGACAGCAGGTGATGTTCGAGGCGGTCCCTTTCTTCTGGACCGGGCAGTTTGATCTAAAGCTACGATACATCGGTCATTCGGAGAACTATGACGATATCGTGATTCAAGGCAGCCTAGAAGACAAATCCTTTCTTGCTTTTTACCTCGAAGATCAGCAGGTGATGGCAGTTTCTGGAATTGGACGCGATCACGATATCGCTGCCATCTCAGAGCTGATGCGTCTACGCAAAATGCCTGAAGCAAACGCTATAAAAGATAGAGATATTGACTGGCTTGAGGAATTGAAAGCTGTCTAGAGTCAGGAAAAGTTGCCTCGATCTCCGACCTTTGCTATGCCAACGGGATTAACCGAGAACTAAGCAAGGTCGGAGTCAATACCTACCAAAATACAGAAAGATAGATCCTGCTTGCTCGCATCTCGTTGTCAATTTCAGGTTCAACAACAGCCACCACCGTCATAATGCCAGGTAGAGCTAGTAACTACGATGTCATCGAATTTCTCTAAGTTTCTGGCGGTCTTGTCACAGATTGCCAGGGGCACTCCTGGCTGTAAAATATGCCCAGCATTGTCGTCGAAATAGTCTTGCTCGCCTGCATAAACAGCCATCTTTCCGGTGAAAATACAGGCTCCATCGTCAGCGATAGGAACCTTGAAAGATACACAGTCTAAGCTTTCTAGCATCAGGTGCTGATCTAACTGATAGTTCTTAGCATTCAGCAATCGGTAAGGACGCCGCGCTCTAACCTCAACTTGACCAAAGCCTGCGTCAACAATCTTTTGAGTGTACTCTTTGTAAGTGAGCGCACCTGACAGACACATCGCTCTAAGACGATCGTCTTCGCGCAGATGCTCGGGAATCTCTCTAGTGGTAATTGGATCGCTCATCACCAATCGGCCATTGGGTTTGAGAACTCGGTAGGCTTCTGCCAAGGCTTTCTTTAAATCTTCTGGCTCGAAGATATTGAAAAGACAGTTTTGAGCCACCACATCAACTGAATTATCTGGCATCGGCAGGCTAAAAGCATCCCCCTCTCGAATGCTGACGAAGCTAGCGTCAAACCAGTCATTTTGTTCGTCTGCTGCTAGCAGGTTTTGCTGAGCCGCAGTCCGCATCGACTCTACCGGGTCTACAGCAATCACGGCCTTTGGTCGACGCGAGAAATAAGCAAACTGTAAAGCTTCTAGTCCACCGCCAACACCTATGTATAGAACGGTTGGCTCGCCAGCCAATTCAGCCGGATGAACGGTTGTACCACAGCCATAGTTCATGTCCTGCATCTGACTTGGAACGCGAAGTCCGGGCATTTGTACAGGCGTGCTTTGTACGCAGCAAAGGCCGACATCTGGGGTTTCGGCAACTTCTGTGTAGAAATCAGCAACAGCTTCTAAATAGCTCAAAATATCCTCGCAGTAAGTGTTTTAGCTTGACTTTTGATGGTTGGTGCTAGCTAATGGGTAGCCGCTATAGCTTTTGTCGAATTGCTTAGGACAGTCCTATCGGCTCAAACCGTTATCTATCAGCAGGCAACTCAACTCGCAAAGTAAGAATGCATCCTTATTTTCGCTATACCTACCTCTATCTTAATTTCTGTAGCTGAATTTTGAATGAGAAGGAACGAGTTAGAAAAGATAAGCGTAGGTGATAGAGCCAGAACTGATCTTGTCGAATAAGACCGTTCCTTCTTTAGAGGGTTTGGAATACTAATGATCGCGCAATATGCTGGGCAAATATTTTTGATCTGTGAAACGACTAGTGTCTAATCCTTCTATCGCTGCCGACGAGCTGACCGATGAGTTGGAACCTAATGATTCCTCATTCTCCCTGCAGTCAAAGTTTCAGACTGAATTAGATAGCTCACCTTTGACCCGTCCGATGTGGATGCTGTGGGTGCTCTCGGCTGGTTTGATTGCCCTAGATGGCTTTGACTTTTTTATCATCGGCGTTGCCATGCCCTTCATTCAAAGAGACTTTGGTCTGAATGCTGGCTGGGTCGGTGCGATCGCCACGGCTGCTCTAGTCGGTGCGCTAATCGGCTCACTGACGCTTGGGCCAGTCACCGACCAGGTCGGCCGTCAGCGCATGCTGGTTATCGATATTGGTCTGTTTATTGCAGCGTCTTTGGGTAGCGCGTTGGCCTGGGATGCTTGGTCTTTGCTGTTCTTTCGTTTTTTAGTCGGAGTTGGAATCGGCGCAGACTATCCGATCAGCGTTTCATACATTACTGAAAATATACCCGCTAGACTGCGCGGACGCATGGTGATTGGCGCTTTTAGCTTTCAATCGATTGGCGCTTTGCTAGGGGCTCTGATAGGGTGGCTGACAATTTGGCTATTCCAACAAACCGTCCCCGAGCTGGCGATCGCTTATGCTTGGCGTTGGATGCTAGGTGTCGGGGTGGCCCTATCTGTTCTAGTGGGTGGACTAAGACTGTTGTTTCTATTAGAAAGTCCTAGCTACTATCTGGCAAAAGGAGACTACAAAGCCGCTTCTGAAGCCGCCTCTGAACTACTCGAAAAGCCCATTCTGCTCGAACCGAATGCTTCTATTAAAGCAACAGACGCTGACGAGGCAAAAGCAACCCTAGGTTACTACGATCTCTTTTCAAAAGCCTATATTCGTCAAACGGCGTTGGCTTCTATTCCTTGGTTCTTACAGGACATCGCAACTTACGGTATCGGCATCTTCACGCCGACTATCATCGCTACCCTTGCTTTCTCTTCAGCCGAGAACTTACTAACTCAGGAGATGGCGTCAGCTAGAGGTGCGGCTGTGGTGAACGTGTTTTTGGTGTTGGGTTTTGTGATTGCAGTTCTATCAATCGATCGCATTGGCCGCATTCCTTTGCAGGTCGCTGGCTTCATCGGTATGGCCATTGGTCTGGGCCTGCTCTCTTTCTCGGGCTCTACCACTCAGATCGGGCTGTTGTTCACCGGCTTTATTCTGTTCAATCTCACCATGAACCTAGGACCCAATTCAACGACATTCTTACTGTCGGGCGAAGTCTTTCCGCCTGCGATTAGAGCCAGTGGAGCGGGTTTAGCAGGTGCGATCGCCAAATTAGGCGCAGTCCTCGGCGCGCTCAGTCTTCCCGTTTTACAAGAAAGTCTTGGCATCAGCAATTTACTCAGGCTACTAGCCGCCGTCTGTGTCTTAGCGGCGCTAATCACCTACAGCCTACGCAAAGCAGCATCAACAGCCATTAGTTCGCCTTAATCTGGCACTGTAGCCACTATTTCTTTTTCTGTTTCGCTTTCAGGTTCACTTTCAAGGCTACCTGCTGCGCTGACTGTTTCAGCCGCTTCTTCAGCCATCCCCTCAGCCTCCAGCTCCTCAGCTACCGTTTCTTCAGTCCCTGACGCTTCCGCAATTTCTTCAGCCGGTTCCGCCACTGGCTCAGGCTTAGCAGCTTTGACTTTAAAGGTAAGACCGTTCGCTTTTGACGCACTGATTCTGAGTGTGCTGCCTTCAGTAAACGTATTTTCTAGAATCATGGTGGCGATTGGATTTTCTAGCTCTCGCTGAATTGCCCGCTTCAAAGGTCTGGCGCCGTAGGTCGGATCGTAGCCCTGATCAGCGACATAGTCGATAGCAGGTTCTGACATTTCGAGGCTAATCTTTTGATCGGCTAGCAGGCGATGAATTCGCTGAAGCTGGATAGTGACAATACTACGAAGCTCTTTCTTACTCAGAGCATGGAAGAGAATAGTGTCATCAATCCGGTTGAGAAATTCTGGGCGGAAGTGCGATCGCAATGCGCCCATTACCAAAGTCTCCATCTCAGAAAACTTAGCATCATCGCCAGACACATCGAGAATATACTCACTGCCAATATTGCTAGTCATCACAATTACGGTATTGCGAAAATCAACCGTACGGCCTTGAGAATCAGTAATTCGACCGTCGTCCAATACTTGCAAAAGAATATTGAACACATCGGTGTGTGCTTTCTCTACCTCATCTAAAAGGACAACAGAATAAGGGTGACGTCTAACCGCTTCAGAAAGCTGACCACCTTCTTCATAGCCAACGTAACCGGGCGGAGCACCCACCAGACGAGAGACTGAGTTCTTCTCCATATACTCAGACATATCTAGCCGAATCAAAGCTTCTTCTGTATCGAATAAGAATGACGCTAAAGCGCGGGCGAGTTCTGTTTTACCCACGCCAGTTGGTCCCATAAACAAGAAAGAACCAATTGGACGGCCAGGGTCTTTCATCCCAGCTCGAGCACGGCGAATAGCCGCAGAAACAGCAGTCACCGCTTCGGACTGACCAATCACGCGCTCGTGTAGATGGCTTTCTAGCTGCAACAGCTTTTGACGTTCTGATTCCAGCAAGCGGTTGACCGGAATGCCCGTCCAGCGAGCGACAATCTCAGCAATATCCGCTTCGGTGACCTGCTCACGCAGCATCGTCAACCCTTTTTCTTGTAGTGCCTGCTGACTGACTTCTAAAGCTTCTAACTCTCGCTGAATCTCTTCTAATCGACCGTATTTTAGTTGAGCGGCGCGTTCTAGATCATTCGCTCGCTCAGCCTGGTTCATCCGTAGGCGAGTGCGTTCCTCTTCTTCTTTTAGCTCAGTGACCGCATCTAGCGTCTCTTTTTCAGTGTGCCACTGCTGGTCAAGGACTTGTTGTTCTTTTGAGAGTTCTTCAATTTCTTTTTTAATTCCTGCTAGCCGCTGGTTTGACGTACGGCTTGAGGAGCCAGCGGCTTTCTCACTTTCTAAAGAAAGTTTCTCCATTTCTAGCTGCATCAGGCGGCGATCGATAATCTCTAGCTCTTCCGGCTTAGAATCGATCTCCATCTTCAGCTTAGCTGCGGCTTCATCGATCAAATCAATGGCTTTATCTGGCAAGAAGCGATCGCTCACATAGCGATCCGACAGTGCCGCCGCCGCCACCAGCGCTGAATCTAAAATAGTTACGCCATGATGCACTTCATAGCGCTCTTTGAGACCGCGCAAAATCGATACGGCATCTTCCACGCTAGGTTGATCAACATACACTTGCTGAAAGCGTCGTTCTAGGGCCGTATCTTTTTCTATGTGCTTACGAAATTCATCGACAGTACTCGCCCCAATACAGCGCAAGCCGCCACGAGCTAGTACCGGTTTGAGAATATTACCGGCATCTACATTGTTAGCACCCGCACCTGCCCCGACAACGGTATGCAGCTCGTCAATGAACAAAACGACCTGACCGTTAGAATCAGTGACCTCGGCTAAAACAGAGCGCAAGCGTTCTTCAAATTCACCTCTGTACTTGGCTCCAGCAATCAGGCCACCTACGTCAAGTGAGATCAAAACGCGATTCTTGAGCGATTCGGGCACATCCCCATTGATGATGCGCTGGGCTAAGGCTTCGGCGATCGCAGTTTTACCCACCCCGGGTTCGCCAATCAGCACCGGATTATTTTTCGTCCGCCTAGAGAGTACATGAATCACCCGGCGAATCTCTTCATCTCGTCCAATCACAGGATCGAGCTTGCCTGCTCTAGCTTCTGTAGTCAGATCGCGCCCGTACTGATGCAGCGCCGGATACTCGTCATCATCGGTGACTGTAGCGGTCGCTGGCTTACTTTCTTCAGGCGATCGCAGTGCCTGAATTGCCTTCATGATATGAGACGTATCTACATCAAAACCGCGTAATAGCCGTCTGCCAATTCGCTCATCTTCAACAAAACCAACCAGCAGATGTTCAATCTTGATCAGCTCATCCTTTAGATTGAGCCGTGCGCCTTCTGCGGCATCTAGCATCCGATCGAGGCTTTGACCTAGATACAAGTTGCTATCAACCGCAACTCTCACCCGCGACTGACGCTTAGCAAAAGTCTCTAACTCTTGTAAAATCTGCTCTGGTGACAAGCCAGCCTTTGATAGCACGACATCAGCTTGTCCCGCCTGCTCCAGCATAGCTAGGGTGACGTGCTCAACCTCTAGATACTGCTGCCGAAATCGACGTGCTACGTCCTGCGCCTCGACAATAGCGTCCCAGGCTTTGGCGGTAAATTTGTCAGGATCGGTTGGCTGCATAGAAGCTATGGAAGTAGGGGGCTATGGAAGTAGAAAGCTATGGAAGAAGTGGCTACAGGCACAGGGTTTTTAGTATAGCAATGGAAGGGTGGCTAGCATTAGCGCAATCTTTGGCCTTGGCCATTTAGCTCACAGCATTCTCACTACAATCGCACGCTGACCACCGCCATACCATTGGCCCGCATTCAACAACAATGCTGATGACTCGATCTGTCTGGTTAACCATCGATTGGCAAAATACTAATCCGCTTGGCCCTCGACACCAGCACAATTCGACGGCTGAGCAAAGTCGTAGGCTGTGCCTTGCAGAGTAGCTAGGCCCTATCAGCATCTTAAGAACGCTCTTTCTCCTCTTCTCCAATATTCGTTCTTTCTTCTGTTTCTTAATCTAGAAAGACACTTTTCACAGCGCACTCAAACTCAGGCAGCAACGGTGAAGTCAACCAATCTGTGACTAACAAAGTGGCAACCTTCTGTAATCTAGACTCTTCTCGTCTATAAACTTCGATCTCCTTAAGCCGCCAGTTCACAATCCAATATTCTCGAACCCCGTGTAGAGAATACAGCTTCAGCTTAAAAGCCCTATCGCGCTGCTCATTTTCTTTTCCCGCCGACAACACCTCCACCATCAGTAAAGACAACGCCAGGCGTCTCAAGAGCATTACCAAGCCCCGTCTCTTCTGACCAGGTCTCCAAGCGAACATGGATTTTACTAGCCGCACTTTGATGGCGAATATGAGGTGCGCGAGTCACCAGTAACTCTCCACCGATAATCTCATAGCGCTTCCAGCCGCCATCGTCAGGAATGGCAACGAGGTCTTCAGTTGTCCAACGAATAGAAGCAGAAGCCATAATAGCGACGCGGTGCGATTGATAAGCTGGCATGCCTATAGTCTAGGCGATGCTAGCCAACGATAGCTTGTATCACTAGTAGAGCTGGGCGTTTAGTATGTAAAGACGTAGCGTACGGTCGAAGGGGACTCAACAATGGTTCAAATTCAGTCTAGACCGATGACCTTAGAAGCATTTCTAGCACTGCCAGAGACAGAGCCTGCTAGCGATTCATCAAGGGCCAAATTATTCAAAAGCCAATGCCCCAGGGAAAGCACAGCCGACTTCAAAATAAGTTTGTGAACGTCATCAACGGTATCGTTGAACCAAACAAAACGGCTTGTGCTTTCCCTGAACTGCAATGTATCTGCGGAACAAATGCTGTAGTCTCAGATATCTCCGTTTTTACACGGGAGCATCTTCCCATTGATGAAAACGGAGAAATTGCAAACGTATTTGAAATAGCACCGGACTGGATAATTGAGATCCTATCGCCAGGGCAACGCTACGCAAAAGTGATAAAGAAGATTCAGTGCTGCTTGCGACACGGTACTGGCATGGGCTGACTCATCGGACCCCAACGATAGAGCCGTTTTGATTCACCGACCTCACAAAGAAGTTCAGGTCATCCTGATCGATGAACATAATACCGTTCTGCCCATACCAGATTTTATGGGCGAGCTATCCTACCCCATTGAAGATTTGTTCAACTTGCTGAAAGCCTAGATATCGCTAACTCCGCCCCTCAATCAGCTCAATCTTGTAACCGTCGGGATCGGTTACAAAGGCGATCACTGTTTTGCCATGCTTCATTGGGCCAGGTTCGCGAGTAACGTTGCCGCCCTGCTGCTTGATCGCTTCGCAGGTCCCATAGATGTCATCGACCCCTAACGCAACATGGCCATAGCCAGTACCCAAATCATAGCTATCGGTCTCCCAGTTGTGAGTTAGCTCTAGGACGGTGTGCTCTGATTCATCGCCGTAGCCAACGAAAGCATTGGTAAACTTACCGCCTGGATAGTCTTTCTGACGGAGAAGCTTCATCCCTAGTACATCACAGTAAAAGGCAATGGATTTCTCTAGATTGCCGACTCGGAGCATGGTGTGTAGCATACGCATTGTAGTTGACCTCTTGTTGTGCCCAAAAGTTGATAGAGTCTATAGAGTTTATTTTGACGGAAATCGAACATCTTATACATAGTAGGCGCAGCAGAATGATAGATTCCCTCGATACAGCCATTGAAGCTATTCAGGCGAGAGAGATTTTAGATTCTAGAGGTCGGCCCACAATCGAGGCCGAAATCTACCTCAGTGGCGGAGCATTTGGTATTGCTCAAGTCCCGAGCGGGGCTTCAACAGGGAGCTTTGAGGCGCACGAGCTGCGCGATGGTGATAAAAGTCGCTATGGCGGCAAAGGTGTGATCCAAGCAGTGGAGAATGTCAACGATGCGATCGCCCGTGAGCTGATGGGAGCCAACGCGCTCAACCAGATCGAAATTGATCGCATGATGATTGCCCTAGACGATACCTCCAATAAGAAGAAGCTCGGCGCGAACGCCATTCTTGCCGTTTCTCTTGCCACTGCCCACGCTGCTGCCGCTGCCCAGGCTATGCCTCTCTACCGCTACATAGGTGGACCCTTAGCAAACGTCTTACCCATCCCAATGATGAACGTCATCAACGGCGGCGAACATGCCAGCAATAACGTTGATATTCAAGAATTCATGATTATGCCCGTTGGGGCTAGCAGCTTTCGCGAAGCGCTGCGTTGGGGTGCAGAGATCTTTGCCCAGCTCAGTAAAGTTCTAGATGCCAAAGGGCTGCTAACAGGCGTTGGCGACGAAGGGGGATTTGCACCTAACTTGAGCTCGAATCAAGAAGCCCTTGACCTGTTGATGTCCGCTATTTCTGAAGCGGGCTATACTCCCGGAGAGCAAGTCGCCCTGGCGCTAGACGTTGCTGCGAGTGAACTGTATGAGAACGGTGAGTACACCTACGATGGTGCTGCTCACTCTCCTGTTGAAATGATCAGCTACCTAGAAAGTCTTGCTAGTAACTATCCGATCGTCTCAATCGAAGATGGTCTGCACGAAGATGACTGGGAGAGCTGGGAAACACTCACCGAGCGCATTGGCAGCAAAGTTCAGCTAGTTGGCGATGACCTGTTTGTCACTAACCCAACTCGTTTGCAAAAGGGTATTGACCAAGCCTCCGCGAATGCCCTGCTAGTTAAGCTCAATCAAATCGGCACGTTAACAGAGACACTAGAAGCTATCGATCTAGCCAAACGAAACCAGTTCAACTGTGTAATTAGCCACCGCTCTGGTGAGACCGAAGACACAACGATTGCAGATCTAGCAGTAGCCACTCGCGCGGGACAAATCAAAACTGGGTCGCTGTGTCGAAGTGAACGCGTAGCTAAATACAACCAGCTACTACGAATCGAGGACGAGCTTGGCGATCAGGCCGTCTACGCTGGCACGACGGGTATGGGGCCAAGATGAGATTGAACTCTGCGCCAAGATGCCACAGCCCCAATCTTGTAACTCTTATAGGAGATAATTTGCCTTAGCTACGTGTTTTGAGAAGATCCAATTGGGGCGATCGCTTCAATCTCCTAGCCTGTTAGGCAAGCCTGCGGCTTGCCTAGGTCTCATGCTCGAATAAACTCATACGCTTTTAGATAGTGCTCGCATGGCTTCTTCCAAGAATAGTCACAGCGCATTCCCTGCTTTGCCAACTTTTCAAACAGAGCCGGCTCATTTCGATACAAGTCAAAAGCTCTTCCTAAGGCCGACTCTAGAGCAATGCTGTCATTCTCATAGAAAACAAAACCATTGCGCTCTTCCTTTGGTCGCTCGTCATAATCCCAGTCAGAAACAGTATTTACTAGCCCGCCTACACCGCGCACTACAGGCACCGTACCGTATTTCAAGCTAATGATTTGCGTTAGGCCACAGGGCTCATAATTGCTGGGCACGATAATAATGTCTGCTGCTGCATAGATCAGATGGGCTAGCTCTTCATAGAAGCCAATTTCCAGATGACAGTCTACATTGTCATTCAAAAAGTGTTTCTCGTGCCAGAACCAGTCGTTGATTGCTTGTTCGGTTGCAGAACCTAGCATGACAAACTGTGCGCTCTGCTCTAGGCAGTAATAGAGCGCATGGTGCACCTGGTGCATTCCCTTCTGCTGATCTAGTCGACCAATAAAAGCAACAATGGGCTTATCATAGGCCGCTAACAACAACTTCTCTCTTAGTGCCTTTTTAACCAAAGTCTTGTTTTCAAAATCTTCGACAGAGTAGTTCACCGGAATCTTGCTATCGACTTCCGGGTTCCAAATTGTGTAGTCAACTCCATTCAAGATGCCGCCAAACTTGTCTTGATGAACAGCTAAGGTGGGTTGCAGCCCACAGCCGATATCTGTAAAGCGGGCTTCCCAAGCGTGATGTGGCGATACTGTATTGACGTAGTTGGCATAGACGATGCCACCTTTCATAAAATTGATAGCAAAGGGGTTGCCGTTATCTAACAAGCGAGCGGCGTTGAAGTAGTATTCGGCGCGGTTGAGTCCGGTGGCTTTGAGGATATCCACTCCCCACGTACCCTGATGCTTGAAGTTATGGATGGTGTAGCAGACGCGCTGTCTTTCCATTCCATGGTGCTGATACATCTCGAAAAGCATCACCGGGACAAGTCCAGTTTGCCAGTCGTGGCAATGGAGAACATCTGGGCGCTTGTTGCTTTTTAACAAGAATTCTAGAGCGGCTTTGCTAAAGAAAGCGAAGCGGACTTGGTCGTCCCAATCACCGTAGACTTTGCCCCGATCGAAGAAGCGATCGCCCGAATGAGGTTCAATAAAAAAGCAAAGCCGTCCATGAACCCAGCCACACTGAACAGAGCAGTGAATTTCGCCATCATACCAAGGCACATAGAGATCACGGTAGGCTTCGTGCATACCCCATACGTGGTCGTAGCGCATGCAGTCGTACTTTGGCAGAATCAGTTCTACGCAATGATCTTGGCGCTCTAGCTCACTACTGAGGCCGTAGACCACGTCGCCCAGACCGCCCGCTTTGATTACTGGCGCACATTCAGAGGCAATCTGCACTATGTACATAGGAACTCCTTAGAATCCTTGTTATGAAAGGTCACGTATACGGAATATATAAGCAGATATAGAAAGGAATTTCGAGGGGTGAGCGGTAAATCTCTATGAATAGAATATCTTTTAGAAATGAAGTTGTTTCTTCTAACGAGGTAGGGAGCTTCTACCATTCGCTATCAAGCGTAGAAAGGTCCTTGTTTGCATAGATTTTGAGCCCTTCAATATCGTGAATGAAGGTGTAATTCTGATCAAGTGCAGCTTCCAAAAGCTCAACTGTCTTTGGTTGCTCTTTTAGATAAAAAGGATCTGCCTGCTTGACAATCAATTCGGGTTTGAGATCTAACAGTCGCCTCATTTCTCGAGGGCTAGACCAGCTAGGTCCATACAGAATTTGCAGCAAATAGTCTTTCCCAATTGTTGAAGGGTGCGCTATCGAGGGGATGAGCGGATAGGTATTTAGATACCAGTAAGCTAGATGTTCATCCATCAGGTAGATTGAGTGCTCTTCGAGGCCTTGATCGAATAGATAATTGGCGATCGCTCTAGCAGGTGAGTAATCTATCGGCGCGCCCGTGAGCAAGCCAGATGTGATGGATGCATATTGACCAAAAATCGGATAGGCACCCAGGCACAAGAGAAGAAGCACTGCAATAAAGAACTGCCGACCTTGCTTGATCACCGCTTCAACAAAGATACCCGAAAGGATAGCAAAGAAAGGAACCAGCTGAATTAGATAGTGTGGATGGGCTGAACCGCTCCCCAAAATAGAGAACTGAATAGTCAAGATAAAAGCAATCACCAGCGCCCAGCCAGATGTTTGCTGTGGCTGTAGCTGCATTCGGCGCTTTAGAATCAGTCTGATGCCCCCAATCGTACCCAACCAAAATAAGATATGTAGACCGAACCCAGGCCAATTCCAGATATAGTCCAATATCTTGACTAGTAAAACCACGGCAACTTCGTAGCTTTCTAAATCAGCATTAGCCCGAGAGAAAGAAGCAACCACTACCGAAGTCCACCAGGCCTGCGAAATGCCTGTGATCCAGTAAGGGAGAAAGCCTAAGAAGACCGGAATCACGACGCCGAGACCATAGATCAATCCAGTGCGAACCTGCTCAACAGTACGAATCCGCTTAACAGTGCGAACCTGCTGAGCTAGCGGTTGCCTAAGTCCTGCAACCGGTAGATAGAGACCCATACCGACGGCCACATAGACTAGATTCAGTCGCATCATCATCGCAGCCGAGATTAGCAAACCGCAATAAAACAAAGTTGGTGTAGTTGCCCCTCGCACCACCAGTAGCCAAAGCGCTAGCGTTAGCGGCAAGACGGCGATATGTTCGCTCATGACAGGCTGTCCTCCAGCCACAACCGACATCATTAAAATAAATAGACCCCCTGCTATCCACCCAGCTCGAACCGTCCATAGTCGCTGCGTGATGCGATTCACGCTAAAGGCCGTTAGCGCAACGACTAGTGCCCCAGCGAACCGAACTGAGGCAATCGTTTTACCAAACAACAAGATAGCCAGTGAGAAAAATCCAAACAAGAATGGGGGCTTGAGGTCCCAAAGCCGCGTATAGGGCAAATGACCATCCAAAAGCGACTGGCCCATAAGAATAAAAGTACTCTCATCCCAATCAATCACCGATTCAAAGAAAAAGGGCGCTCGGCAAAACAGCGTCAGCAACGTCAGCAGCAGTAGCTCTAAGGCAACCCCTCTAGGCTCTACTTGCTTAGCAGACCTATCTAGCGGTTCCTTAGTATGGCACCAGGTGATTTTCAAAATATCTGATCTCGTAGGCGCATTGTCAGTTCAGGTCTACGGTACTATGCTCAATGGAGTGTCTTGATGTCTTGTAAGCGCACTAAACGGCCTGAATCAGAAATAGAACTCCCTTGTTCTTACCTTTCTGCTCTTAGATTAGATAGATACTAAAGATACGAGAGCTTTCAACTAAAAAAACCATAAAGCATAAAAGCTTATAGAAGAAGGAAGACGCTAGCAGCGTAACGGTAGTGGTCGATCCCCAACTCGCGGATACCGCCTTAACAATCCTTCTTTATGCTGCTAGCGTTCGACTGCTCAATCTTAGACACCTGCTTATGAACTGATGAACTGAGCAGTTCAGACTGCGTACACAACCAAATCACTTTATGAATCAGTAATCTGGCGCATCTTTTGTGAGGATAAATTGGTCACTATAAGACAGATATGCATTCTTTGGATAAAGTAATTCAAAATTTTGCATATCTAATTTCGCAATCTTCAAAAATCGATTACTGTTAGGATGTATTCTCGAATTGTGAGGATTTTCTTCACAATTATTGCGCTTAATCGAATTGATTATTGGCCTCAGTGAAGCCTTTCAAATGAACTACAATTCCTCTGGCAATTTTCTTGCACCGTGTATTATCGATAACGGCATCGTCGTTCGTAAAGCGGATATGCTCCGTCTGCTAAAAGACCTTCGCCATGTTCGCTACATTCACCGTCAAGACAACGAAATTATTAATACTGGAGAGGGTTGCATCATGGAAGCCTTCGCCGATCCTCACAGCGCAACGCTAGTCGCCAACCATAGCCTCTATCTTAATGTCCATAGCTTCGACTACATGGAGATAGTGAGATCTGAAGCAGACACCAGCTTTGTCCTTGTTCAGGATAATCGCTGTTTGTGTCTAACGCCTGTTTCTAGAGTATCTAGTGACCGGTCTAATCGAGAGATTGATGTTGCAGCCCTAGAAGCTATTGTCACTGAAGCACTATCTGCAAGCTGGGATGCTTCAATCGATGACGAACGGAATAACTTCTATTGATCACTCCATCGGCCAGTAGTTCTAGCGCTTTTAGAGCTGGTAATTCCAAAGCGCCTAGCCCTGAAGCATTTGCTTATCAGCTCCAAGCAAGATGTAGCCATACCAAAGCGCGTGCTGGCGTGTTCCATACGCCTCATGGTCCTGTTCACACGCCTAGGTTTATGCCGGTTGGCACCCTGGCCAATGTCAAAACGGTCACCCCTGCACAGCTCAAAGCGTGTAATGCACAGATGGTGCTGGCAAATACCTATCATTTACACTTGCAGCCAGGTGAAGCGCTAATCGCCGAAGCGGGTGGGGTTCATCGGTTCATGAATTGGGATGGACCGATGCTGACTGATTCTGGTGGCTTTCAAGTTTTCAGCCTCAGCGAAATGCGAACGGTAACTGACGAGGGTGCAACCTTTCGCTCACCTCGCGACGGTAGAATCATTGAGATGACTCCAGAGCACTCTATAGAGATTCAGAATGCCCTAGGTGCTGATGTGATTATGGCCTTTGACGAGTGTCCGCCGTATCCTGCAACTAGAGAGGCGGTTGTCAATGCAACAGATCGAACCTATCGGTGGCTGAAGCGCTGTATTAGTGCTCATGACAGAGCAGACCAGGCACTGTTTGGCATTGTGCAAGGTGGTACCTACCTAGATTTGAGAGCGACAGCAGCCAAGAACCTTGCAGCACTTGACTTACCAGGCTACGCGATCGGTGGAGTTAGCGTAGGTGAGCCGCCTGAGCTAATTGAGCAGATTGTGCAAGCAACGACTCCCCTACTGCCAGAAGACAAGCCACGTTATCTCATGGGTGTTGGCACATATAGAGAGATGGCTCAGGCGATCGCAGCGGGCATTGATCTATTTGATTGTGTAATTCCCACTAGGCTAGCGCGTCATGGCGCAGCGCTAGTCAAGGGAGATAGGTGGAATTTGAAGAACGCTCAGTTTCGCCGAGATCTAAACCCACTAGATGCAGATTGCCCCTGCTACACTTGCCAAAACTTCACAAGAGCCTACCTTTGTCATCTGATCCATGCTAAGGAAATGCTTGCCTACACACTTATCTCAATTCATAACATCACTGAACTCATTAGGTTCACAACAATGATCCGCAGTGCTATTTTGCAAGACAGCTTTACAGCCGAGTTTGCAGCTTGGCTGTAGACTCTAGTCTCTTTTAATTAGCAAGTTGGATCAGCAAGCTTTAGGTAGCGAAGAGCCTTCTGAATGAATATAGACCCGGCTAGCTGTATTAAGATGACCTCACATATCGTGATAAAATATCCTTAATATTACACAAGTATTTGGAGATGTTTGGTATATGGATGTTGCCTTTCTAGTAGCAGAGCTACCCGAAGCCTACCGCGCCTTTGGCCCTCTCATTGACGTTTTGCCCATTCTGCCCATCTTCTTTTTACTGTTAGCGTTCGTATGGCAAGCTTCTGTCGGGTTTAGATAGATTAGAAGCTGGTTCATAGCGGGTGGATCACAACCGATAACAGTGCTGGTTTTTTAGGCTAAACCTGAAATTATCGAAACTAGTCGTTAGGTTCTCATTCCTTACTAGCTTAGAGAGCTCGATTCATTTGGACTTACTTAAGTAGTCTTAGGCAGCATCTCTAGTTAGCCTATGTACGATAGCTAAAGATATTTAATTAAGTTAATCAAGTAAAAAGGGCCAGTTCTGTATCTTCAGAACCGGCCCTTTTTACTGTTTGCCAATAGAAAGTCTTCAAAAGATAAATAATTTCTTAATAATTAAATAGGAAGGTGGTCGATAAGGATACTTCAATCTCCGTTGCTTCAAGTGCTTACACGTACATATCAACTTTATCTAATAAGCATCGACATTATCTTTACGTTCTTTCCCAGTTTATATCTATGTAGGCCCATGAGATTATTACAGTCAGCTGTTCGAGCAAGCTGACTCCACATGTTGCTAGTTCAAACGGCATCTGTTGGTTTTATCTGTTGGTTTTATCTGTTGGTTTTAAACAACTCGTTTTGCTGAAATCACCGTGAAAACTACGGTGGTTTCCACAGTGGAATCATTAGGTATCACTCCTATAGCTTTGGGCTCTTAGCTTACAACACTTGTAACCGCTAGCGACTCTATGTACATCCAGGCTAAAAGACGCACAAACGTCGTAGGCGTAGATTTCTCATAGAGCATGCAATCCGACGCTTGCTATACCTGGACTTTAGAGGTGTTTCAATCGACGTTAGATAGATGAAGTGAAGGATATCTTCTTCTCATTTTGCTAGTCGGGTCAAGTGATGTCATTTGAGGCTTTTAGAGATATCTACTGTCTCAGCTAATTTAGCTAGCAAAGTAATCTGTAGGAGACCCGGTCAATGACATATTCAAAGTCCTTTAGATCTCAAGCTAACTATCTAACGACGTTGCGCGCTCTCGTTCCTAGATCTCGTCAGAGTAAGTCGGGACAAAAGCCCGTGCGCTCTACCTATCATCCCAATGCCGATAGCTGGCTATCTTCTACAGATACTACTTTGCTGCTGCGAAAGCAGGCTGGGGATGAAGCTAAAAAAGGTAACCATATCACCGCTGTCAAAATTCTTAGTCATTTGATAGTCCGTGAACCAACTAACCCAGAGAATCTCGTCAATCGAGGACTCATGTATAGCAACCTGGGACGCGGCGACGACGCGCTAGCTGATTACAATCGGGCTATAGAATTAAACCCCAAGTTCGATCGAGCCTTCAGCAATCGGGGCAATCTACACGCGATCAGGCACAATTGGCAAGATGCGATCGCCGATTACGACGAGGCCATCGATCTCAACCCTTTGAACATCCGGGCTCGGCTCAACCAAGCGGTTACCTTTAGAGAGATGGGTAACTACGAGGAAGCGCTAATATGTCTAGATATTGCTCTGTTCTTTAGACCTAAAAGTGCCGTTCTCTACGCAGAAAGAGGGCGAACCTATCATCTACAGGGCTATAGGAATCGAGCGATCGCAGCGTACACAACCGCCTGTCATTTAGCAGAAGATAGCAGCCTCAAAGATATTAGTAGTCCAACAAAAGTTATCCGTAGAGTACTCAGTTGGACTAATAGCCTAAACTCATGCTCGCAATGACAATCTGCACTCAGCTAGCGCTATTGGCGCTGTTCGTGGATCAATCACCATCAAGGTATCTGTATCTAAGAAGACGCTATGAGGCCTAGTCAATATCGATTGACTGCGGCCCCTTTGGATTAGAGGTATTGATTCCACCCGCCGTATCATTAGCAGTCGGCACAGCCCCTTGTTTATTCAGCCAGCTCCTGACCGGATCTTCTGTCAAGTCTAGTCGAAATAAACCAGAGAAAAAGCCACCACAAAAAGCTACTGGCTGCTGGGCAAGTTCCTTTATGAACGGGGTCAGCTCATCAACAAACATAGTCAAAACTTTCCTTCTACGGCAACTAGAGCTAGTGTAACGGTCTCAGCCAAAAATTTGCTTGTTATCTCGATCAAGAATCTTTGATTGAAACCTTCGCGCTAAGCGCTTACTCAAACTTTACTCAAAAAATCTTCTGTAGCAGACTTCGGCGTCCATCAACTTGAATAGTCGACCAGTTAGTCAGCGCAGTGGCTAATTGAGCATCGCTAAGCGTGGCTCCAGTCAAATTGGCCCCACAAAGATTAGCACCGTCTAGTTTCGCAGAGTCTAGGTTAGCTTTGCTGAGGTTGGCACCCCGTAAGTCAGCCCCCTCTAAATTGGCATCGGCTAAATAAGCACTCACCAACTTCGCATTTTTGAGGATGGCTCTAGTAAGATTTGCCTGTCCCAAATTGGTATTAGAAAGATCAACGCTGGTTAGATTTGCCTCGCGCAAGTTGGCTTTGGCAAACCTAGCGTCTGCAAAGGTTTGTTTGTAGAGATCAAGCTGTGTAAGTATTTGATCAGAAAAGTCGCGATAGCCTTTTGCGTAAGCATCAATTAGAGATTGTGCTGTGTATTTTTTGCGTCGCCGCCGCTCTACGCCCTTGTAGTGAGTACTGCTATTCAGACGGCGTTCTTTTCCCTTGTAGTGAGTACTGTTGTTCAGACGGCGTTCTTTTCTAGCTCGAATAGTCGCGGCTATGCGAGCAGAGCGCGATGTTCGCGTCGTAGGCTGGGTGCTTTTCGTAGGTTGGGTGCTTGGTTGGTTATTCGTATCAGGTCCTGGTGTTGCAAAAGATAGGTTTTGAGCCAAGCTATCTAGATACGGCTCAACTTCAAGATCCCGTATAATCTCTTCTGCCATTTGATAGCGCTTATGCACTGAGATATCGAGCATTTTCACTAGGACTTGAGAGAAATGACTACTCACAGAAATACGCTCTTGCCAAAGAAGCTCGCCAGTTTGAGCATTATAGGGAAGATCTTTCGGTGGGATACCTGTGAGCAGGTAGATGCAAGTAACGCCAATAGCATACAGATCGCTAGCATATACAGGACGCATGGCCATTTGTTCTGGAGGCGCGTATCCAGGAGTACCAATAGCGTAGGCAGTCAGTGCAGCTTGATCCGTTGGATCAACCGTGGGTTGACTGACCTTGTCTTTGACTGCACCAAAGTCGATCATGACAAGCTGCTGATCTTGTTCGCGGCGGATAAGGTTAGCCGGTTTGATATCTCTGTGAATGATCTTGTGGCTGTGAATATATTGGATAACGGGCAGAATCTCTTTGAGAAATTGTTTGACGCTCACTTCTGTAAAAAGGCCTGATTCTTTGACCTCTTTTTGAAGTGTGGAACCGCTGACGTATTCCTGCACTAGGTAGAATTCCTTAGCCATCTCGAAATAGTCAAGTAGTCTAGGAAGCTGAGGGTGATTTCCAATCTTGCCGAGAATTTTGGCTTCTCTTTGAAAGAGATTACGGGCCATATCTAGCAGATTAGGAACATCTGTAGTGGGTCGGAGCTGTTTGATAACGCAGGCGGGATAGCCAGGCAACCGCTGATCACGGGCAAGGAAGGTGGCACCAAACCCCCCTCGACCTAAAGCACCTATCACTCGATAGCGATCGCGTATCCACAGCTTACTGCCGCAGCTTTTGCAAAATCTAGCGGCGTTGTCATTCTTAGGATCGAGGCAACCGGTCTTAATGCAGTAGGTCATTGCAAAATCTGCGTCTGGGCGTATTTTGAGTATGCCCGTCTGTATAGCAGAGTGAGGATGCAGGCTTACTTTGCACATCGATCTGCCTGACCTCGTACAGCGGTTCTAGCCAAATAGACTGTCCTAAGCAGCTCAGCACCAGCAATAGGCGCAAGCGTGGGATTCTAGACAGGAAACCGTAGTACCATAAGTCGAGGCTGGCTCTCCAATATCACTTGGAAATTTCTTTGAAGCGTACTCAAGACTATTGACAGCCTGATTTCTTAAAAAAGCGCCTAAGCGTCGATTTCACAATGCGTGTTTCTGTTAACTGG
This sequence comes from Synechococcus sp. PCC 7335, assembly GCF_000155595.1. Taxonomy (NCBI): domain Bacteria; kingdom Bacillati; phylum Cyanobacteriota; class Cyanophyceae; order Synechococcales; family Synechococcaceae; genus Synechococcus; species Synechococcus sp. PCC 7335. The sequence continues at coordinate 162,983 of NZ_DS989904.1, forward strand.
CTCAAAGAGCTTGTCGAGTTTGACTTTTCGCCGGAGGCACTAGCTGAAGCGCTAACAATGGCGGGATTCGAGGTCGAAGAAATAGAAGATCGGCGCAGCTGGGCAGAAGGCGTGGTAGTAGGTCGGGTATTAGACACATCGCCTCATCCAGATGCAGCCAAGCTGAGTGTCTGTACGGTTGATATTAATCAAGGCCAGACTTCAACTATTGTCTGTGGAGCGGCGAATGTTGGTGCGAATACGTGTGTGCCGGTAGCCACGGTCGGCAGCTATCTACCTAAAGTAGATTTGAAAGTTAAGCCGCGCGAGTTGAGAGGAGTCGCATCGGCAGGAATGATCTGCTCTCTAGCGGAGTTAGGGTTAGCTCGAGACTCTGAAGGGATCTATATCTTCGATGAGCAGCAATTTGAGCAGGGAGAGATTTCGATTGGTCAAGACGTGCGACCTCTACTTGGCCTAGATGATTTTGTCTTGGATGTGACCTCTACAGCGAACAGAGCCGATGCCCTAAGCATGGTAGGCATCGCCAGAGAGATTTCAGCTATCACTGGAAACCCTTTGAAGCTACCAATCTCTGACGATCTGCCAGGAAGTAAAACAGCCTTAGACAAAGTAGATATCACACTGAGCGAGCCTAAGATCTGTCCTATCTATATGGGAAGTGTTTTAGAAGGGATTAGGATTGGGCCATCTCCAACTTGGCTACAACAGCGCTTAATTGCCGCCGGGACCCGGGCAATCAATAACGTAGTCGATGTCACCAACTATGTTTTGTTAGAGTGGGGCCAGCCGCTACATGCTTTCGATTTAGATAGACTCATGGCAGTAGGTGAGCAAGATTCACTCTCAGTAAGTGTTCGCTACGCAACAGAGTCTGAATCATTAGTGACATTAGACGATCAAGAGCGGCAGCTAGCAGCGCAGACAGTGTTGATTACCGCGAACGATGTGCCAGTGGCCTTAGCTGGTGTTATGGGTGGGGCCAAGACGGAAGTTATCGATACGACAGAAAGGGTATTCCTAGAGGCGGCCTATTTCGACTCGGCGGTAATTCGCAAATCGGCTAGGTCCCAGGGACTGCGTACTGAAGCCTCGGCTCGGTATGAACGAGGAGTAAACCCGGCCGAGCTGAAATTAGCTCGCGATCGCGCCCTTCAGCTTTTTATCGAAACCGCAGGCGCAACGCTAGTTGGACAGGGCGAAGATCGCACTGAGATAGGCAATATCTCACCGACTAGAGAAGTTTCGCTGCGCTTGAGCCGGGTTCACCAAATCCTAGGCGAGGTCGTCGAGCAGGGAAGCACCAAGGCACTAGACAAAGCAACTGTTGAAACGTTATTGAGCAAATTAGGCTGCAAGGCAACTGCTACCGATGAAGACACTTGGACAGTAGAAATCCCGCCTTATCGCTATCGTGACTTAGAGCGCGAAATTGATCTGATCGAAGAAGTCGCTAGGCTCTATGGCTACGACCGCTTCGCCAACACGCTACCAAGCCAGACCTCACGCGGCTATCTTTCTCAAGCGGCAGCGTTGTCTAGGCGGCTACGAGCAGCTTTTCGAGGAGCGGGATTAACAGAGGTCATTCACTATTCTTTAACTAGCCCAAGCTCTGATCGGCAAGTAGTCATCGCAAATCCTTTGTTCACCGAGTACTCAGCGCTGCGAATTGATTTACTAGATGGGTTGATTGCAGCCTTTGAGCTCAACATTAATCAAGGAAACGGGCCACTCAACGCTTTTGAGATCGGTACTGTTTTCAATCAGCCTGACGACGATCCAGAGGGCGATCCGATCGAATCGATTAAGGTCTCAGGAATTGTCGGTGGAGATGCTCGCCAGGGACGCTGGGAAAATAGCAATCAAGAGAGGCCGCTCACCTGGTATGAGGCAAAAGGCATTCTAGAGTGCGTGTTTGATAATCTAGGACTAGCTGTGGACTATCGGGCTGAGGCTAGGGATGAGCGACTCCATCCTGGACGAACGGCGGGTCTGTTTGTGCGAGGTCGTACGCGGCTAGGGACTTTTGCGCAGCTACACCCAGAGCTACGCCGCGAGAGAGACTTGCCGGAGGCGGTGTATGTCTTTGAGCTAGATTGGGCCGTATTAGAAATGTGTTTGACTGGAAAGCGTGGTAAGGCCGTTAAGTTTGAGGCCTTCTCTAGGTATCCAGCTTCTGATCGAGATCTCGCATTTTTTGCCCCAATTGAGGTAAACGTCGCTGAGCTGCAAAAGGCAATGAATAAATCGGGCGGCAAACTGTTAGAGTCAGTGACTCTATTTGATGAGTATCGTGGGCAAGGCGTACCGGAAGGCAGTCGCTCTTTGGCGTTTAGGCTAGTTTATCGAGCAAGCGATCACAACCTTACCGACAAAGATATCGATCCTATTCACCAAAAGATTCGCGCCACTTTAGAAAAAACCTACAAAGTTAGTCTGCGTAGCTAGGTCTAGAACGGAACATCTGGGCCAGGTGCAGAAGATTTGGGTCCTTGGTTAGAGTCTGTTTGTTCGGTCGATCCTGGTAGTGGAGGATCAGCATCGTCATCTAGATTAACAATCTGACCGTTGAAGAAGCTAGCAAATCGCTTTATCTTCTCTTGTTCTTGGTCAGCAAGCTGTCGATTAACAGACGCATCTAGCCTCGGATTAGATGGAGTACTCAGTTGCGTAACAGGTTTATGAACGTTGGGCACAGAGATATTTGAGCTATCTGACAGTTCGATATCTGCGCCACTGCTAATTTCTAGATAGCTGTTATTGGTAGATTGTCCATTCGATTGGTTACCTGGTTGATTGGTTGGCGGATTAGTCGGTTGATTTCTTTGTAGAGTCGAAGGCTGTGAGTGAGGCGAAAGGCCAGTGGATGAACTAGCAGATGACTGGGCAGCAGGATCTACTGGCTTTGACGTGTCGACAACTTCCAAAGATATTTTGATGGGTCGCTGAAAAACTGTTTGGAAAGCAGCTTCTAGATTGGGAATGCGCTCTCTAGCTGCTTTTTGAAGGGGAGCCGAACGAAATCCAACTTTTGCACCTACCCCATCAAAACCGAGTAGCATTCCCTGCTGAGACATCAACATCTGCGTCCCACGAGGTTGCAGCACCGCTAGGATCTGTTTCCACAAATCACTTAGATTACCGAAGGCAACAGCTATTGGCTTTTCTGGGGCTGCCGGCTTTAAGGGAGTGGGCTGTGTAGCAGAAGCAGCAGACGGATCTGATAACACTGCTGCCTTGGCTGGGTCTAGATTATTAGAAGAGGCAGAACTATCAGATAGTTCTGCTTTAGGTTCATTCGGTTCGCCTGGAATAGCTGGTAGTGATACGGGAGGCTCTGTTGGAGACTTGGAGGCACCGGTAGCAGCCGTCTGTGCTGGCTGATCTACCGAGGGCGGCACTGGATGCTGAATAGTTGATGCGATCGCAGGCTTAACGATTGGCGGCGTGATGCTAGGTGCAATCTTAGGCTTAACACTAGAGGTGATATCAGTCGCTGCTGTTGTCTCGCGCGCATTATCGACAGCGGCACTGTTAGCCCTGTTAGTAGCTGGGTTCGTAGCAGCGTTACTAGCAGGAGTACGCTTGGCCATCACCTCTAGCGCACTAGGTAGTAGTCCGGTCAGCGTAATTTCTAACCACAACCGTGGCTGAGTTGTATTTTTGATCTGAACTTCTGCGCTTTGGAGTTTCTGTTGGCTAGCAAGCAGCGCAGCAGCAGATAGCTTTTGCGCAAAAGGAATCATCTCAGCCCAGGTAGGTGAGGTAATTGCCACAAGATCGACGCGTTTGGGCGCACGTTTGGCAATTAGCAAATCGCGGTAGAACCCCACCAGGCTTTGCAGCACAATCAAAGGCTCTCTGCCCTTGTCCATTAGATGGCGAACGCGCTCTAGCAAGGCGGTGCTATCATCGGCGGCGATCGCTCTTACCAGATTCAGCAAATCTCGCTCAGGAACGGCCCCCACCAAGTCCCAAACCGTCTCAACCGTAATTTTATTGGCTTGCAAACTCAGCTGATCTAGCAGGCTTTCAGCATCACGCAATCCACCTTGAGAGATCTGAGCGACTAGCTGAATCGCGGATGGTTCAATTTGAATAGCCTCTTCAGCCGAAATATAGCTCAAATGTTTGATCATAGACGGCAGCGGAATGCGGCGAAAATCAAACCGCTGACAGCGAGAAATAATCGTCGGCAGGACCCTTTGAGGATCGGTCGTAGCCAGTACAAACACTACTCTGCTCGGTGGCTCTTCTAGCGTTTTAAGCAGCGCATTGAACGCAGCCGTACTCAGCATATGAACTTCGTCGAGCACGTAAAGCTTGTACCTGCATTGTACGGGTGCGAACTGCGATCGCTCGATCAGCTCGCGAATATTATCCACACCAGTATTACTTGCCGCATCGATTTCGACGACATCTAGCGCAATCCCTTGGATCACTGCTTGGCAAACGTCACACTGACCGCAGGGCTGAGCTGTTGGCACCTCTGAGCTAAGACAGTTGAGCGATTTTGCTAGGATCCGAGCACTAGACGTTTTGCCAGTGCCTCTAGGACCACAAAATAGATAAGCTGGAGCAATCCGCTTTTGCTCTAAGGCATGCGTGAGGGTTTGAGCGATCGCATCTTGACCCACTAGCTGAGAAAACGTTTGCGGTCGATACTTATGGTGAAGAGGTTCGTACAAGCGCTGCTAACCTGAGTACGGCTATCGCTACTAAGATATCGTCTCAGTGAAAAGATTGTCTAAACTATTGCATCTGATACTTGTTCGGGCAGTACCTATGCGCCGAAACTACTGCACTTCGGAAATTACTACAGAGAGCGGACTGCCAACTTCAGCCACACCTTGAAGTGTTTTAGCAGCGTTACCACAGCTACAGGCTATCTCTATCCACCCGTGGCTACCAACTACTGCACACAGCCTACCTACAGGGACATCAGCGTATGTGCTTACACCCGTAAATTCAAACTGACGATGGGGCGTTTCGAGCGCAACTTGCCAGGACCGGTTAGAGACCACCTCACCAGGAATGTTGCTTATCAGGTTGCCGAAACTGTCTATGTACTGCAGACTGCCAACGTATTGGAGCGTACGCTGATCAAGCGACTTGCTGTTGACGGCTTGCAGGGGTAGCAAATTCGGTTGGACTAGTGTGGCCGGATCGATACGTTCACCCAACGACTCAATCGGCACACCGTTAGCCAGATGTGCAGCGACAGGAGCGAAGATATCTCTTCCGTGAAACGTATGGCTAGGCTGCTCCACTCGCCAATACTGAGGATTGGTTAGACTGACGGCTGTAATCGATGGGCCGTGCTGCGCTTGGTCGAAGAGGTTGCCGAGCAGACCGTTGTCTGGAGCCACAAAAAATCCGTTCGGATGCTGCAAGGCGATCGCCCGTCGATTAGAGCCCACCCCCGGATCTACTACTGCTAGATGCACAGTCCCTTTTGGAAAATGCGGATAGGCCATCGTCAGGTTAAATCTAGCTGCCAAGATATCTTGCGGTGGTATCTGATGCGTCAGGTCCCACATCAGCTTTCCTGGAGCGATTGAGGCGATCACCCCCTTCATCACCGCCACATAGGCATCTTGTAAGCCAAAGTCGCTTAGTAATGTGATCATGTCTAAAGCAACGCCACGAGGCGCCTACTATCACAACACCAATCCAAAAGCGAGCAAACGAATGATTCAAGCACGCTCAATTGAAGAAATGCAGTCGCGGACTATTTGACTATATGTAGTGGCGACTATATGTAGTGGCGACTATATGAGCTTAAGCGGCCATTGACAAATACTGATAATACCGCTGATTAGTTAACTTTTGTTCAATACAACTTGCCTGGGTGATTTCATCCAACATTTTGGGAATAGTTGATATAGAAAATTGATAGGCTAACGCTTGCGCAACCACGCTTCTGTATGCTAGCTGAAGGACTGCTACATTAGTTCCATCAGTTAAACGAGACCAAATGCTGTTCATTCACCCTATATACCCGTGCAAACATCAGTACAAACATCAGTGCAGACCTCTCCTCAGTTCAGATTACGGACAAACGGCATGAAAGAATCCAATCCGGGAGAACAAAAAAAACTTTTACTCATCGATGACGATCCTAATCTCATCTTGCTCGTAAAGGACTATTTAGAATTTCGTGGCTATCAGGTAGTGACCGCCGGTAACGGCAGAGAGGCACTCACGATGCTTCCTGAGCTATCGCCAGATATGATCATCTGCGATGTGATGATGCCAGAAATGGACGGCTACGCCTTTGTCGAACAAATTCGTCAGGATCCTAGTAAGAGCTGGATTCCAATCTTGTTCTTATCCGCTAAGGGACAGAGTCAAGATCGCGTTAAAGGTCTGACCACCGGCGCTGACGTCTATATGGTTAAGCCTTTTGAGCCCGAAGAACTCGTTGCCCAAGTAGAGTCTTCTTTGAAGCAGGCGAATCGCTTGATCCACCATCAAAACAAAGGGTCGAGTTCGATGCCGACCATTCAGGTACCTTTTGACGTAGAGCTAACGCCTACCGAGCTGAAGGTGGTGCAGTTTGTCGCCAGGGGCATGGCCAACCGTCAAATCGCTGACGAGCTAAGAGTTAGCCAGCGTACAATTGAAAGCCATGTGAGCAACATGCTAGGCAAAACCGGACTCCATAACCGCACTGAGCTGGCTCGCTGGGCAGTATAAAATAACAAGGCCTAGGCTTGGTTTGATCAACTCAGTTTAATTGAGACGGGCTTTGATGGTACTATGCCAAAGCGATAAGAAAGGCTGGCTCGAAACGGGTCGGAGGAAGGACTGAATATCAGGTCAGTGCTTCGCAGATCAAGATCGACTCAGCCTATCAAAATCGTTTCGATGTTTGATATAATCAAGCCTCTTGCTGGTGTAGCTCAGTTGGTAGAGCAGCTGATTTGTAATCAGCCGGCCGTCCGTTCGAGTCGGATCACCAGCTTTTTGAACAAACTAATGGTTCTCCAATCCCTGTAAAGGCATAAGCCCTTATAGGGATTGTCTTTGAGAGATTGCTTGAGACCTCGTTTCGGCATCAATGAATACTTTTCAGTATGGCCTCAGTATGGGCATAGAGTCGTACGCAGTTGTGGAATAAAAAGCGTCAGTACAAAGTACCCATAAGGGGACTTACCCAGTGCTAGCCTACAAGCTTTTGTGGTAACGTTCTAACATTCACTTGAACGTTGTATTGAAGAGCAAATTATGAGTGATAGCTGCTGTCAGAACAAGGGTTGTGAGTTAACGAAGCTGAAGAAGAATCAGACTCAGGTGCTGTGGGCTGTGCTGTTTATCAACCTAGTGATGTTCGTGGTCGAATTCGGTGCGGGCATTCGAGCCGCCTCGCTTTCTCTTGCTGGAGATTCCTTGGATATGCTGGGAGATGCGTTGGTGTATGCAAGTAGCCTATACGTGGTGAATAAAGGACGTAAAGCCCAGGCGGGATCTGCTTTTTTAAAGGGCATCTTGATGTTTTTGTTCGCGATCGCCCTCTTCGCTAAAGCCCTCTATCAACTCTCTGCTGGCATCACACCGACAGTGAGCGTTATGAGTACAGTTGGTCTGTTAGCATTACTTGCTAACCTTATTTGTCTGATGCTGTTGTCTAGACACCGAAAAGATAATTTGAACATGTCTTCGGTATGGCTATGCTCTAGGAATGACATCATTGCCAATACATCGGTGTTGGTAGCAGCAGGACTAGTGTTTATCACGCATTCTGGACTACCCGACTTGGCTGTAGGTTTTCTGTTAACGTTTGTGTTTGCTAGGTCAGCCGGACAGGTACTCACGCAATCATGGCAAGAGATGCAGTGATCGCACAGCAATCACTGTTCCCTATGCATACTCACACTATGAGCCGGCTGTTAGATTCCTTGAACTTTGAGTTTAGGCGATTAGGTGCGACGGCAGGCGTGATGATGAGTGTTCTACGCCCGATTATAGGTACTTACCTAATTGTTCAGCACATGGGAATCTTGGGCGATGTGACGCCTCATGTGGTGCTACCGGGACTAGCGATCACTTTCTCTTTCTGAGCCTACTATCATACTTAACCTTCTCTACCTGCTTTCTATTGGCTCTATTGTTGAGCTCAAGGTTTAGCTCCAGCCAGAAGATTTTGACGTGCGATCACAGACGACTGAGCGTATGTACGAATTTACTCCAGTATCAGAGCAGAGAATGAACCTATTGTGTTTGGATCTGCCCGACCGGAATGCAGCAGCAAGCAGGTAAAAACAACAGCTAACAGGCAAAAGGAATGACGTTCTGATTGTGCAAAGCTGATTGAATATTCGCGCCGTAAGCCTGTTGAATATTTTCCATCGTCATCACCGCTCGAGGGGTATCGTTGGCCAAAACGCGGCGATTGAGTAATAGCAATCGATGATAGCGATTGAGCGCTTCGCCCCACTCATGACTGCAAACTAGTAGCGTTTTGCCTTGCTCGCTGAGGTCGGCGAAAATGCTTAGCATAACGGCTTCGGTTTTCTTATCAATGCCACTAAAGGGTTCGTCTAACAAAAATAAGTCAGGATGCTGTGCTAAAGCGCGAGCCAGAAAAATTCTTTGTTGCTGACCACCCGAGAGCTGACCGATGGGACGATTTCTGAAGGGCAACATTTCCACCCGATCGAGCGCAGCACTCACTAGCTTCTTGGCTTGGACATCGGGAGAGCGCCCCCAGCCAAGCGCTCTTGTCTGCGCCATCATCACCACATTCCAGGCTGTGATCGGATAGTCCCAGTCAATTTGCGATCGCTGCGGTACATACGCTACCCGCCGCCGCTGCCGTTTCAGTGAAGCTCCATTCAGTAGAATCTTTCCCTGATAAGGCATCAGTCCCAAAATAGCTTTGACCAAGGTGCTTTTCCCGGCACCGTTAGGTCCGATCAGGCCTACCCACTCACCCGGGTACAAAGTCAGTGAAACTGCTGTCAGTGCTTCGATTCCCCGATAGTTGACTGATAGATTCTGAACCGCTAGCATACTCTAGAAATGATAATCATTATCGCATATGCAAAAGCTTAGCAGATTATTTCTATGCAACGTGATTTAGAGTGTAAGATCCTGAGAATGATAATCATTACTGCTCTATGGCGTCAGCATTCAAAGATGAATTAGTCGAAGATCACTCAGCGATCAGGATTCCTAAGCAAGGAATGCCTGTCACGATCATCACCGGCTTTCTAGGGAGCGGTAAAACTACCCTGCTTAACCACATTTTGAATAATGCCGAGGGCCTCAAAGTCGCTGTACTGGTGAACGAGTTTGGTGATATTAATATTGATACTCAGCTCTTGGTTTCAAGCGATCAGACGATGGTGGAGCTCAGTAATGGCTGCATTTGCTGCACGATTAACGAAAGTCTGGTAGATGCGGTCTATCAGGTATTAGAGCGAGAAGAGCGGATAGATTATCTGGTGATAGAAACCACCGGCCTAGCTGATCCGCTGCCGATTATGATGACATTTGTTGGTACAAGCCTAAAAGACTTGACTCGGCTCGATTCTGTCATCGGTGTGGTGGATGCGGATAACTTTGGTGCGGATCTCTTTAACAGTTCGGTATACACCAATCAGCTTATCTACAGCGATGTCATCTTACTCAATAAAACTGATCTGGTAAACGATGACCGTATTTTGGCTGTAGAAGCTGAAATACATAGACTAAAAGCCCAGGCACGGCTGCTGCGATGTAGCTTAGAAACTTCTGCTGCACTGCCGCTCTCCGCCATTCTAGATGTGGGGCTATCCGACGCTGAGACCTATGTTCTTTCAGAGCAACAGATTTCCAATCACATCGTGAGCGATCGCTTTGTATCTGTTCCGTTCCGCAGCGATCGCCCTTTCGACTTTACTAGGTTTGAACATTTTCTGATGCATCAATTGCCCGAGAATATCTTTCGGGCTAAGGGCATTCTATGGTTTGAAAATCAGCCACAGCGATATATTTTTCAGCTAGCAGGCAAGCGATGCAGCCTTTCTCCAGATACTCAAACGCCCCCTATGCAAAACCAACTCGTGTTCATTGGCCACAAGCTCAACCCGTTACAAATCCACCAATATCTAGGCAATTGTTTAACCGGTCAACCTATTTAATGCTTACCAGAGGCGATGAAGACTTCAAAGTAAGTGACTTTTGTTAAAGACGATACAATAGCCGCGTCATCGCTTTTGTGAGCAGTAGATGTTCAAGGTTTGTCAGCTCAGCTCTTTTGCTTTGTGGTGCTCTCGCCTGAGTGCACTGTTTTTTGTCTTTGTGCTGGCTTTGCTGATGGCTATCATTCCAGCCGCGCCGGTAAGGGCTCAAGAGGCAATTAGTTGGGACGATTTGCAGGCCCACTCAACGCACTTGCGCAATCCTTACGAGCACCTAAGTGAAGCACAAACCTATCGTCTTTCTAGTTTGTATCAGCTGAAAGAATGGACAAAGGAGAATCCATCTGCGCCTGAGAGCATAGAGGCTAAAGAAATTCAGCGGCTAGAGCAAACCTTAGCTGCTGAAGGGCTCGACACGGACGCACTGTTGGTTCATGCGGATGAAGCTCGGGCCTACTGGCGGTCGCAATCACAAATCACTAACCCCGATTTGGAAGAACAATCTGTTCAACTCTCGGGCTATATTCTGCCATTGGGCAATGCTCAAGCCGATAGCCGAACGCAGACAGTAAGCGAGTTTTTGCTAGTGCCTTATGTGGGTGCTTGTATCCACGTTCCAACGCCGCCGCCCAATCAGATGGTCTATATCAAGCCAAGGGTAGCGATTGAGAATCCTGGTTTGTTTTCAGCGGTGCAGATTACTGGCAAGCTGCGATCGCGCTCCGGCAGATACGAGCTGTTTCGAGTAGATGGTAGCCGAACGATCGAGGTGAGCTATGCGATGGATTTGGAGGCGATCACACCAGCTCCAGATACCAACTCATTAGCGTTTGCTAGGCAAATTACAGGGCCATGGTGGCGCACCTTACCAGCGAGGGTTTCCAATGTGCTAACGGTGTCTCTAGGAAATCTGTCGCGGCAAACATCGCCGCGTACGCTGATAATGGCGATGCTGCTGTCATTTAGCTATGGGGTGCTGCACACATTAGGACCTGGGCACGGAAAGGCGGTGATTGTTTCCTACTTTGTCGGCAATGGTGGTAGCATGCGGCGCGGCATTGTAATGGGCATACGAATTGCTCTTTTCCATGTGCTCTCTGCAGTTGTTATTGTTGTTTTTACCGATCAACTGGTACAGCAAGTGGGCGGCAGCAGTGCCAGTAGTTACCGGGTGGTGCAGTTGATTAGCTATGGGGCGATCGCGCTCATTGGTGGTTGGATGTTGCGACAGGCGCTGAAAAAGCGAAACACTGTCCATTCCGCTTCCTATGCTGCGTCCGGAGACAATGCGACGGTAGAAGCGATGCTATATCCCAGTTTGACTCAGCAGCTCGCACTATCAGAAACTGGGCAATTAGATAGGTTACGAGAGACCGTGCCGCAAAAGACTGCGCCGCCAGGAAATAGCGCTGTTTTGGCGGACTGTAGCTGTCTGACTTGTGAAGATCCCCAAGGCATTGGTGGCTGGCTCGCCTTGGCGGTCGGCGCTGTACCTTGTAGCGGCGCATTGCTCGTGTTGCTGTATGGACTGGCAAATGACTTGCTGTGGCCAAGTGTGGCAATGGTTATTTCTATTTCTGTGGGTATGGCTTTTACCCTGGCCTGGATTGGTGCACTCGCTATTTTAGGAAATCGGTACGGGCATCAAGCGGCAGCTCGCCAGCAGCAAAAGCGACTCTCTTGGAAAGAGGCAGTGCCAAGTAAACCAAATCTGCTCTCTAGGTTCTCATTGGTGCAATTAGGCCAGGTTGCGGGCGCTAGCTGTGTCTTGTTGTTAGGTGCAAGTCTTTTTTTGTTGACCCTAACTGAATGAAGGCTGTTGTCAGGCTAAAAACAGTCACCCTGACAGATGCCATAGGTAATCAACTCAAGCGTCAATCTCGTGAACATTATTCTAAGTTGGCTGTAGGATTGTCTATTTTGAGCAAACTATCACTTTTATGCACTGTCTTATCAAGCAGCGACCTAAGAAAATGGTTATTCGTGTTACTGTTTTCACAAAAGAAGTGTGCATAGAAGCGTGAGGACTTCAGTTTGAGTACACCCGAGAAGTCTTTCTCAGCGCATCTGAAAGAATTCTACAACCGCGGTAAGTGGAGGCTTTGCGGCTGAGTGCACAATACTTGTACCTGGGGTGAGAAACACTCGTCCTTGATCACTAAAATACTAGTGCGCCTACCTTGAATAAATCCACGAGGCTCTCTAGCAAGAGGGTACAGCGTTTGAGTGCAGGCTTAATAGTTCTAGTAAATTCGGATGGGTCGGTGGCGATAACCTCGTAAAAACGCGGTTGCTATAAACGAACAAACAAAGTTCTTTACAGCGGTCATCTGGTCGACTACCCGAATTATGTTTCCCTCCTTCAAGAGAGCCTTTACTTACTATCGGCGGCAGTTGACTGACCTAGTGCGATCACAATGGCCTATAGCATCAGACTTTGCCATCATCTTTGAGCGAGATCCGGCAGCTCGCAACTGGCTAGAAGTACTGTGTTGCTATCCTGGGTTTCATGCAATTACGGCTCACCGTCTAGCTCACTGGCTACATTACCGGCATATTCCTTTCTTTCCTCGTTTTATCTCGCATCTAGCACGCTGTTTTACTGGCATTGAAATTCATCCTGGAGCGCAGCTAGGTGTTGCAGTATTCATCGATCATGGGATGGGGGTCGTCATTGGAGAAACTGCCGTTGTGGGTGACTATAGTTTGATCTACCAGGGTGTCACCTTAGGAGGCACGGGTAAAGAGACGGGCAAACGCCATCCCACCATAGGCAAAAAAGTTGTCATTGGCGCAGGTGCGAACGTATTAGGCAACATCCATATTGGCGATCATGCCAGAATTGGCGCTGGTTCGGTAGTCCTGCATACAGTCCCGGCTCACTGCACTGCTGTCGGCGTTCCTAGCCGAAATGTCTGCGAATGTAATACAACTGCGGCCCCATTAGAACACGGCAATCTACCTGATGTTGAGGCCGTAACGATACATCATCTATGGGCTCACATTCAACAGCTCGAAGAACAGCTACACACGCTCAAACGCTCTACCCTCTCATCTTTAACTACGCTGGAGTCTTAATCATGGACCAATACACATCTGTTGCTACTTCTCATTTAGATCACGCAGGCGATCACGCTGACGCAAACTCTAACAACTTGGGTTATGTTGTTTCTGTTTCTCAGGTTGATCGCTGGTCAATCAATCTTCGCCTACGAGAACTCAACATTCCCTGCACCTGTCCGGCGGATGGCACCTTGCGCGTCAACGCCAATCACCCGATCGCCTTGCTGCTAGTGAATAGCGTAGTGCGACGGTTCAAGGTTCCTCGTCAAACCAGTGTGGACTGGCTAGAGCGCTGCTGGAGCAGCCGTGTTGCCTGTTCTGTAGTCTTCTAAAAGTTTCATCTAAAAGTTTCACTTTAAGGTACGACTTTCTCTCAGATTTTTAGCTCAGATCGATTTTCACCAGACCACTTTTCAAATTTTCAAAGTTTGTTCAATCTAAGTTATTTGGAGTAATCATATGACCATTCAATCTGTTCAATCTGTTGAAAACCTAGTTCAGGCTTTTGGCGATGTCGGCCCTAACCCAATTCGTCTTGAAAGAGACGTTACTATTCCGGTTTGCGAAGGATTAAACCTAGCCTATGCCAGTTTTCAGGGTCTATACCTTCAGTATCAAAAGCAACACTTCGTTACCGAAGGCGCTGAATTTTATTCTATTCACGAATTCTTTCAAGAGAGCTATGGTCAGACCCAGGAACATGCCCACGATATCGCTGAGCGGTTGAATGGACTAGGGGGTGTTCCTGCAGGTTCTTTCGCTCAGCTTTCAGATCTCTGTTGTTTTGAGCCCGAGCCCGAAGGCATCTACGTTTGCCGACAGATGATTGAAAACGATTTGGCAGGAGAGCAGGCGGTAATCTCTCTGTTGCGTAGATTGGCCACCCAGGCAGAAAGCGTAGGCGATCGCGCTACCCGCTATCTCTATGAGCAAATTCTGTTGACTACAGAAGATAGAGCTTTCCATCTCGATCACTTCTTAGCAGAAGACAGTCTCACCTTTGCCTTTTTGAAATAATACTCGAGGCTGCTATGACGCTTTCATCTCTCACTTCACCTCAAACTGACCCAGCCCATATCTATATCAATGACACCACTTTACGAGATGGCGAACAGGCCGCCGGTATTGCCTTTGGTCTAGAAGAGAAAGTGGCGATCGCCAAATTCTTAGATGCTATCGGTGTTCAAGAATTAGAAGTGGGTATTCCAGCGATGGGACAAGCCGAAGCCCAGTCGATTCGAGCGATCGCCAATTTGGGACTCAATGCCAAAATCCTAGGCTGGAACCGCGCGGTCATCGCCGATATTCAAGCCTCCTTGAACTGCGGACTACAGCGAATCCATATTTCTATCCCTGTCTCTGATGCTCAAATTCAGGTCAAGTTTCAGGGCCGCTGGAATGCGATGCTGCTGCAGCTACGCGATGCCATCAACTTCGCCAAGGATCACGGCCTAGAGGTGAGTGTGGGCGGTGAAGACAGCTCACGCGCGGACGAACAGTTTCTGGTGGACGCGGCTCAGTTTGCTCAAGAGTGGGGAGCATTCCGCTTTCGCTTTTGTGACACGGTCGGTATTCTCGATCCGTTTACCACTTTTGAAAAAGTGCAAAAACTCGTTGCCGCGCTAGAAATTCCAGTTGAAATGCACACGCACAACGATCTTGGACTAGCAAGTGCGAATGCACTAGCCGGTGTTCGCGCTGGCGCTAGTTCGATCAATACCACCGTTAACGGATTAGGGGAGCGGGCCGGAAACGCGGCTTTAGAAGAAGTGGTGATGGCGCTAAAACACATCTATGGTATCAAGCTAGGTATCCGTACCCAGCACTTACTAGAGCTATCGCGCTCTGTCGCTAAAGCCGTCAACTGTCCGGTTCCTCCTTGGAAGGCGATCGTGGGTAGAAATGCATTTGCCCACGAATCTGGCATCCACGCTCACGGCGTCTTAGCTAATCCCAGCACTTACGAACCTTTTGACCCAATAGAAGTAGGGCGAGAGCGCCAGCTCGTTGTAGGTAAACATTCAGGCCGCCATCTATTGAATCAGGTGATGCAAGGGGCAGGCGTAAGCGTTGAGCCAGGAAGGAGCCAGTCAGTGCTACAGGCGGTACGCGACCAGGCCACCGAACTCAAACGCAGCCTCACCTTGGATGAACTGCTTGTCCTCGCTGCCAAGACGCAATAAAAAATCTGCAACTCTACATTCTGCAACTCTACATTCTTCAATTCCAAAGTCCTTATAATGCCAGGAATCAGCTATGAAAGTAATGCTTCACACAGACCGCGCTGGAAAGTTAATGGCCTACGTAGCCAAAAAAGACCTAGAACAAGAGGTGACTCAGAAAGCCCGAGCAGACGAAGACCATGTTTTGACGTTAGCAAACGGTTGGGAACTACAGATAGCTGGACTAGATGATCCCATCCAAACGCCTCAAACGGTGCGAGCCAAACGAGTGAAGTAGGTAGCGAATCTTTCAATTGCCTTCCCCTATTAGTTACTCAGCCCTTGCAAGAGGAAACCCGCATGTCGAATAATCTTTCGGTTGCTGTATCGAAAAGCATGTCAGAGGCGATCTCTAATATTTCCTCTGATATCAGAGACGATATGAGTTTGATTAATCAATCAAACACTCAGGCGCCTACCGCGCTGCCTTGGATATTCAATCTAACCGGTACCTTCCTAGGACTACTCGGCGAGGCGCCTAACAACGTGAAGTCAATTGTGCTGGCCGTTGAAGTATTGACCGAGGATAACCAAGTTGGTGAACTAGAGACGATTGGTATTGAGCTGCCTAAAAATCTACAGGCTGCTGTCAAACAGTCGCTTAGGCAACGCTCTCTTCGGCTAGGCGATCGCGTTCGCTGTATTGGTCGCAGTCGGCTTGACTATGCGGCAAACGTCATTCAGCTCAAAGCCTACTGTCTTTTTTCTGAAACGGCGAGCGTTTTGCCCATAGCTACTTCGACAGCTACTTCGACAGCCACTTCGACGATGCCGGTAGCTGCCTCTAGGCCAGCTCGGCAGAAGCAAAGAATTTTAGTCTGTCACAAATCAGGCTGTAACAAGCGCGGTGGACGACAGCTCGTTTCGGCGCTAGAGCAGGCACTGCAGACATATCAGCTTCAAGACCGAGTAGAGATTCAATACACGGGCTGCCAAAAGTGCTGTTCAAAAGCACCCGGTCTGACAATTATGCCTGGCAAACACCGCTATTATGGTCTGAATCCACAGGATCTACCTTCCCTGATTGAAAAACACTTTTGCGAGCTGTCCTAAGTGCTGAGCTATGTCATCTTTTGAACGCCTAATCACTGAACATCCCGCCTCTGAGCACTTCCCTGGTGAATCCTACTTTCACTATTTTGCCTACGGCTCATGCATGTGCCCAGTCGATTTGAAGCGATCGCTCAAAGAAAATACCCATCCTTATGTGGTAGGCCCTGCCACTCTAAAAGGCTATCGCTTGGGGTTTCACTATTATTCGTCTCAGCGGCAGTGTGGCGCGCTCGATATCTCTCCGCAGCTAGGTAGTGAGGTGCAAGGTGTCCTTTACCGGCTGCCTTGGCGATTTAGCGATCTCCTCGACCGGCGTGAAGGCGTTGAGCAAGGTGGCTACCGTCACGAACGCGTTACCGTCAGCAGCGGTGGCCGCTCCTACATCCAAGTACGCACCTATGTCGTTGTCAAGAAAATGCCTGTAGAAGTTCCGCCCAATGACTGGTACTTCTCTGTGGTAATGCGAGGCGCGACTACCTGCAAGCTGCCAGAGCACTATTGCTGGAGTCTGTTCGAGCACATGCGCGGCCTACAGAGTGCTTAGCCTCTTGAAGAGAAGTTAGGCTTACTTCTCTATTAGGTCTCTATATAGGCTTACTTCTCTATCAACGGTTTTCAGGCTTACGATTAAGGCAAGCTAGTTTTGCAATAAAGGAACCTCATTAGCTTGCCACGTCAGCCATTCATTCAAGCACCAGAGGCGCGAGATCGCTACTATACGGCTCTGCAAGAAAGATATCGAAAGATGCAGCGAGAGCTTTTTCGAGGACTTTCGGCAGTGCTTGGCATTATTCTGATAGGGACCCTTTGGTATTGGCTTGTGGAGGGCTGGCACTTTGCCGAAGCCCTTTATATGACTGTCATTACCTTAACGACCGTAGGCTTTTCAGAAGTTCGGCCACTGGGCGATCGCGGCCGGGTGTTCACAACGGTACTGATCTTTCTAGGAATTGTAGCGGTTGGGTATATGGCCAATCGATTTACAGAAGCGATTGTCAAGGGCTACTTTCAAGAAGGCATCCGCTTGAATCAACGCCGTAAGCTTATGCAAAGTCTTTCTAATCACTATATTTTGTGTGGATTTGGTAGAACCGGCCAACAAATTGCCGAAGAACTTTCTTTGCAAAAGATTCCATTTGTGGTTGTCGATACAGAAGCAGGCTTGGTAGAGCAGGCCCAAACGCTAGGCTTTGTAGCGGTGCAAGGAGATGCCACCTCAGATAATACACTTCACTTGCTCAAAGTTGAATCGGCGGTTTGTTTAATCTCAGCGTTGACCTCTGATGCAGAAAACTTATACACCGTACTCTCGGCTAGAACGCTTAATCCTGGCGTGAGGATCGTCGCTCGAGCCAGCAGCAGTGAGGCTATTCAAAAATTACGGCGAGTAGGCGCAGATGCAGTGATTTCGCCATACATCACCGGGGGCAAACGCATGGCCGCGGCTGCCTTGCGACCTCAGGTAATGGACTTTATGGATGGCATTGTTTCGAGCGGCGATCGCACCTACTACATGGAAGAGTTCTTTCTTGATCCTTTGGTTTGTGCTCAAATTGGTCAAACGCTCAAAGAATCTCAACTAAGAGCGCTCACCGGGGTTTTGATTGTTGCGATTCGACGCAACCAGGGCGAGTTGATTATTGGACCGACAGCCGACATTCAACTGCAGGCAAAAGATTTTCTTATTTGCTTAGGAACAGCAGAGCAGCTACAAATTATGAACCGTCTTCTCTCTCCACTAAATGCAAAGCCACTGCAAGAGCCTAATCAAACGCCTTGAACACACTCTTCAGTTAGGCAAATGACTTGCGAGCATAACTCCTTTAGTCTAGGTCAAACAGTCTAGAGAAACCATAGCAAAGTGCAGATGCATTCGCGCATTGCGAGTCATTTAACCTGTTGAAACACAAGGGTTATAGCCAATGACTATGCCGTAAGCTAAGCGACCAAAGTTATAACTTGATAGATCAGCTTAGATCGATCAGGTTAGACTTGTCGCGCTTCAACAAAGTACTGGCGGTTACGATGCCGATAAGAGACAGCAGTGCCATTAAATAAAATACATAGGTGTAGGAGCCTAGCCAGTCTCGGATCCTCCCAGTAACCAGGGTTCCACTCAAAGCTCCAATACCGTAAGCGGTGAACACAATGCCATAATTTTGGGCGTAGTGATTAGGATCAAAAAATCGCAGTGTCGTTGTCGGCGCGATCGCCAGCCACCCCCCTAAGCAAAACCAGAATAAACAAAAGGCCAGCAAGTAGGTTGTTACTTGTCCAGGCTGGGCACTGACCATCAGTATGCAAGCAACCAGAATGAGCGCATAGCTAGCGATCGCCACATAGTGCGGCTCAAAGCGATCGCTCAGCCAGCCAAAAAGCGGCCTAGCAACACCATTGAACACTGCAAATAAAGAGACGCTGCTAGCTGCTAAGCCAGGATTAATGTTGATCATTTCTTCGCCAACTGGGCTCGAAATGCCAATAGCGCTAAGGCCAATTAGAGTGCCTAGCGCATAGCAAATCCACAATCCATAAAACGAACGACTCGTCAGTAAGTGTTTGGGATAGATACGGTCCTGGGTTGCTAGCGGGGCTAACGCTGAGGCTTGGCTAGGATGCCAGTCCTTGGGGGGGAACCTGAGGGTGGTTGCGATCGCCGGAATCAGCAGGCCAAACGCCACTCCCAAAACCCGTAAGGCAATCCTGAGGCTGTAGGCACTCATCAAACTACTGGCAATCGGCGCACTAATTAAGGGGGAGAGTCCAAATCCTACGATAGTAATACCAACCGCCAATCCTTTTTTATCCGGGAACCACTGCGCCACAACCGCCATCGGAACGCCATAGGCAATACCAACGCCGGTGCCTGCGATGACTCCGTAGGTCAGTGTCATTGCCGTAATGTCCGAGGCAAAGCTAGAAAGAACATAACCTAGCCCTACCGCGAGCCCGCCGATTGTGGTGACCATCTGTGGTCCCATTCTAGGAATAAGAAATCCTGAAATCGGCATCAGGGCGGCATAAAAAACCAGTGCGATAGTGTAGGGCAATAGACTTTCGGTCGCACCAATGTTAAATTCTGATTCCAGAGGCTTACGAAAAACGCTCCAAGCATAAACGCTGCCTAGACATAGCAATACGCTCATACCCAGTAAAACCAGCAGCCATCTACCTCGCTCTGCTGACAATCCTAGAATCTTCACTTCTAAGGACATAGTGACTCGTCGCTACAAGAAAAAGATCATCAAGCAAAACTGTATCAATCAAACTATAGAACAAACTTACAATTACTCATTGTTTGTCTATTTGTCTAATTGTTTATCCGCTCAGCTGCCACTACTTCAGCAATCCGGCTAGGAAACTCTGATAGATCTGCGTCCTCTCCTTTAGGCATAGGAGAGACGAAAGTGTAGCAAGGGTCGCACTGACCCGTATCAAACACCTGAAGTACCCACTTGTCGGGCAGTCCGGCCACACCAATTTCAACAACTGTCCAGCTACTACCGGTCTCTCTCGCCGAGATGACCAAGAAGAACGACTGATCTTCTACTGAAATTTCCAAATCATCCATGAGAAAAGTCATGGCTAGCTCTTCAGCTTCTGTAATAGTCACCATTACCTTTTTTCCCTCTTAATGGCTGTTAGCACTTTATTATTTAAGACACCGTACAGAAGTTATCTTCCCGAGTATACCTCTGATGAATATCAATTCGAGAATCTCTGTCTGCCTCTACGCATAGCCTCTGTCTACGCATAAATATCTCATATTAACGATGAATTGTTAAATGTGTGGCCAAGTCAAACGGTTTGTCAGGGAACGTGAAAAGAAATAGTAAAGAAAACATTAAACCGTATCCAATGTCATAGAACGCTTCGAGGCTCGGTTGTTATACCTGTAGCGGTTAGAACAAAGTTTTAGAGTTTTATAGAGGGGTTCGATTCTCGTAGGGTGCCAATGGCTTACACCATCAAGGACGGTTGTCACGACTGCGATCGCTGCTGGTCTGAGTGTCTTAAAGGGGCGATTAAGCCTTCGGAGCCACAAGCAGAATATCAGCAACCAGGTTATTGGATCGACCCAACACTTTGCGATGCCTGCCCAGATGTAGAGATTCCTTACTGTGTGCAAGTTTGCGACTCAGACACCTCTTTGAAGCCTTTGCCCTCTAGGAAGGGACGCTGTAAAAGTACGCTGCTGCCGCCTGCTATACCCGGTATTTTTCTCAATGGCAAAACAACACCTTTTGCTTCTTGCATGGTGATTTGGGAGGCTTGCACAGTATTCTCTAATCGGCAGTTACTCGCTTGGCATACAGATGCTAGCGGCAGGCTCTGCTACCACCGATCGGTCAATCGAGGGCGTGGAGAAATGCGATTTCGGCTGGCGGTTGATCCTGAAATCGCTCATCTTGAAAGGGGCAATGCTGATAGGGTCAATACCGATACAGTCAGCGATGGAACAGCTGATACTGCAGTAGACGCTGATACTGCTGATACTACTGTTGCTGAAGTGCCTTTGCCAATGTCCGCAGATCTTGGTAGAGAGGCGATCGCTCGCTTTGATATTCGCGCCACCTGCATCCATCTCATCTTTGCGGCCTATGCAGCCACGCTCAATTGTCCTTGGGAAGAATCTTTTGAACTCAACGATCAACATATCGAAAAGTACCTAGGGCTTGATAAACGCAAAGACTTAACTAAGCTGGAGAAACTTACTTTAATTAAAGAGCTGGTCTACCAGTCCTGTCGGCTGTTAGTTTCTTTAGACTGGCCTCAGCAGGGAAAGGTACGGCCCTTCACGCTCACCGAGCAACCTGTTTGGCACTTACGCCACACGCAATACTACTTTGAAAAAGATGCTCAAGGCTGCCAACATTTGATTGGTTTGAGTTTTACGATTAGAGCTGGCGGTTGGGCCCAGCGCTTTCTCAACAGCAGAGACTATCGCAACCAAACGGCTTTCTACCAGTATGGCACCTTGCCCCGGGCCTTGATTGCAGAAGTCATGAGTAGCTGGCAACAACATGAAGGCGCTGTTCGACTGTTACTATGGTTGTTGTTTAAGCTGCGTTTGGGAGGGGATCATCGACTTACGGTGCGTACTTTACTACGAGTAGCCTACGGCGAGCATCGGTTGCTAGAAGCGACAACTGTACGGGGGGCGCACAAGCGTTTGCTCAAAACCTTCGAGAACGATCTTCAAAGACTTTATTGTCACGGATTAGAGCCCATCTTTGATCCGGAAACCTATCCAATCGAGATTCAGCCGCTGTGGGCTAAGGCCGCAAGAATTCCTGATGATGTGGATGAAGCGCTAGACTTTTGGGCCGATGAGGCTAATCGCGTTCTGACGGACAACGCGCCTAAAGACAAATGGCAGCGACTTTTGAACGCCCGTATTTTAGGATTTGAGCTTTCAGATGAGTGGCAACAATCTGCTAGACGGCCTGTGTCCAAACGTCGCCGTCGCCCACCATCCAAGCACTATTATCAGTCTCGTTCTTCTGTTTCTAATCAGGGTGCAGGTTCTAGCCAGTCTCTATCTGGATTGGCTATAAAGGCAGCACGCGAGCAACAAAAGATTACTCAGCGGGCGCTAGCTAGTAGTCTAGGAAAAAGTCAGAGCTGGATTCGCGATGTTGAAAAGGGAAGATTTAGCATTAGCTTTGAAGATCAGGTAAGACTGCGTGAGGCGTTAGGAATTCAGTAGTCGCCAGACAATGCTTGATTGAAGTACTGCCAGTTGTCATCTTCTTCGATCGCCTGCCAGATATATGCGATCGCGCTTCGAGAGATTCTCTGGCGGGGATTGTATTGTTTTAGGCGGTGGGCGATCGCCACTATCTCATCCTCTGATTGTTGCTTTAATAGATGATGATAGAAGTCTTTCCAAGGCTTTAGCGCACCTACTCGATCGCCAATCTTGAGATCAGTAAACCCTGAGTTCTTGAGCTCTGTATCGGCAGCATGATGCTTGGAATACTTTGTAGGGTGATTGGTAGCATCGTCGGTCAACCTCAGACTAGCTGAGCCGAAATCAGCACCGCCTAAAAAGTTCAAGTCGGTAAAAATATTCGCTGAATCTTCTCGCCATCGAACCGAAAACTGTTGTTGTAGGGCCTGAAAGAAATGGTGATAATTCACTTGACTTGCAAACAAAAATTGCAAAGTAAGATCGATTAGAGTTAGTGCATCTCTATTCGACAGATTTTCAAACCCTAGCTTGCGCAGCATTCCTTGATGATAGGCATGTTCGTAAACTGTTGAAAACGAGGTCAGCGCGCTTTCCATGTCTTTTTTTGATATAGCCGATGCTAGGGGAACTTGCAATTTCTCTAGATTCCAACGACAAACTGTAGGCTGATTGCGATAGCTATAGCGACCTAGCCGATCAAAAGACGCTGCTGTGAAATGAGGGCTATAGGCATCAATAAAAGCGTACGGGCCGTAATCAAACCCTTCACCAACAATGGACATATTATCGGTATTAAGAACGCCGTGACAAAATCCCGCCGCCATCCATCCGGCCACCAAATAAGCAGTTCGCTGCACTAGTTCTATATAGAATCGAATGTCTTGATCTGGAGTACGCCATAAATGCTCGTAATGATGAGAGATTACATAGTCGAGCAACCGCCGGATTAAATCGGGGCGATCAAAATACTCTAGTCGCTCGAAGGTACCAAACCGGATATGTGAGCGACTAAGACGAACCATGACAGCTGAGCGAGTAGGGGATGGCTCGTCGGTTCGGATCAGTTCTTCACCTGTCTCTATCAGGCTGAGAACGCGTGAGGTAGGGATACCGAGTCTATGCAAAGCTTCGGCAGCAAGTACTTCTTTAATTCCACCTAATAGAGACAGCCGACCGTCGCGGCCGTGAGAGTGAGGGGTTTGCCCCGACCCCTTTGTTCCTAAATCAAAAAGCTGCCCATTGGCTGTGCGCACTTGCCCGTAGAGAAAGCCGCGTCCATCGCCTAGATAGGGGTTGTATTGGCCAAACTGATAGCCATGGTAGCGCAGGGCAAGTCCTAATTTCTGCGTATTTATTTCTGGTGTATTAACTCTTGGCGAGCGAGTCTTTGGGAGATAGGTTAGCTGTTGATGCGGCTTCTGTTGCGCTGGCTTCTGTAGTTGAGTCTGCTGGCCATGGTAAGCGTGAAACTTACCAAAGGCTTCAACAAAGTGTTGATCGGTGACTAACTGAGGGGTTAAACCTAGCAAAGGAAGCAGACGACTGTTGCGAAACCGGAGCTGCGCTTTGGGAAAAGCCGCAGGTTGAACAATATCGTAGAAATCCTCTCCTAACGACGCCAGTGCAGTTTCGTAGTGCAATCTAAAGAAGGGATTAGGGGCAGACATAGATCTCCTGTTAGCCTAAGGAGGTATTATTAGTCGCTTTTGTCTAGTAATGTTTGGCTTGATGCGTGATCGCATCAAATTTAAACCGCTGCTTGCCCATAGTTTCTCCATACAGGTTAAAGGTCACTAGGGGATCTTTTCCAATCGCTTGTATGCGGTGGATTGCCTCTGGGAAGAAGCTGATTATCTCTCCATAACCTAACGTTTTTTCAGCCACACAAATAATCTTGTCAGGAAAGCTGGGCTCAGGCGATCGGCGCCAGAAAGTATGCTTTTCCTGACCTTGCAAAATTGCAACAACCCCCCAAGTTCCATGCGTGTGAATCGGAGAACTAGCACCCGGCATAAGTGCTTCGACTTGAATCGTTAAAGGATAGCCCGTTTCGTCGTAGAGATTCAAAAGCGCAGTTGGAGCCGTAGACGAAAGACTAGGCCGCCGAGTTCTGATCCAATAGGAATTGATGACGAGCTTGCGAACTAATCGTCGCAGCACTGGTAAACAATCACATTGATGAGTCGTTCTCGCCTGCTGTAGTGCGTTTTCTATTTCTGTCAGAAACCGATGAAAATGATATGGAGATTCTAACAAACTCCAATCTAGGGTTGTAGGGCACGGCTGACAGTGCCCATCTTCTGTAACTGACCAATCTTTATTCACAGTTTTTTTGAATGGATTATCTTTAAAATTCTAGAATTCTCACTCTCAACTGCTAAATCCTAACAATTAGAATTTCTTTCGACTATTTGACTATATTAATCTTTGCTTCTGCCTTTGTTGTTGATGCAGTGAAGCGATAGGAAAGTAATCGTATAATAAGCCCTTCAACCTAATTCATACTTTATCAAAGCGCTCTGACTTCGCAAAATCAAAGAGATAGAAACTTTATATAAGAATCTCTTTGGTAGCTATTAAAAATGAATTGTAAAGACAACATAAAACTGTATCATTTGACATAGAACAGACTATATTGCATTGTTATACCTAATACAGATGTAATCAAAGAAACAAATCTATTTAAGCTACTTTCTGACTACGGTTTGAGTTGACTACGGGTTAGTTTTATTGCTCATTAATTTAGCTCTTTAAGGCAGAGTAATTTGACGAGGCAAAACGCCAAGTCAACTATCACGAGCTGCTTGATTCTATTCGTTTATCTCTTTTGTCTGAATGCTAGGACTAAGACACTCTATCTTCAGAGCGAGAGAGGTATCAAGAAAGATGCGGTTGTCTCTAAATATACCTCTATACAGGTCTCTGGCAATAAGCTAGGACTGTTGTTAGTACGTTTCTAGTGAACTCGTTTATCGCCATTCTCAATGCGAAGCCTCTCATTCATCATAGTTTGCATAATCATCTAACAATTTAGCTTCGGTTTATTAGATGTCAAATTAACGGTTGTTTGTTTAGTTACGTTATCAAGTGCAGCTAACGGAAGCTCGAATGTAAGTAGACATTGAGAACTAAATCAAGCCCTACAATCTCGCTCAGCCAGTGGGAAACTTCGGCTATCAGAATTTTGTATTGAACAGTACTTCATTGACTAAGTTGAACAGTACTTCATTGACTAAATAGTTCCAATAAATAGCACTCACAAATAGCCTCATCCAAGCCACCCTTATCTGAGTAGTAATCTCTCTATCTACCCTATCAGCTGCAGTCTACCTAACTCCTTAACAGACCCGATTGCGTTATGAACTACACGATTAAAGAAAACTGTATTGCTTGCGATGTTTGTCAGCCGCTATGTCCGCAAGATGCAATCAAACCGAATAGCGAAAGCGACGGCTACTGGATTGATCCTACGCTGTGCGATGGCTGCCCTGATTTGGAGATACCTCTTTGTGTTTCAGCTTGTGATACCGGGGCATTAAAGCCTCTACCACCTAAAAAAGGACGGTGCAAAAGTAGCTTACTACCCGTCGCTATTCCCAGTATTTTTCTCAACCGCAAAACGTCACCTTTTGCCTCTTGCTTAGTGATGTGGGAGACCTGTAATATCCTCGCCCAGCGGCAGGCACTGCCTTGGACACGAGATGATGATGACCGAATCTGTTATCGTCGGCCAGTAAATCGCAATCGGGGAGAAATGAGATTTCGACTGGCGGCAGATGCTGAGACGAATTCTCCTAAGCCAATGAGTATGGGCGCTGGGGAAGAGGCGATCGCAAACTTCGACATTCGTGCGACCTGCATTCACCTAATCTTTGCGGCCTATGTTATGACGATTGATTGTCCTTGGCAAAATGCTTTCGTACTAAACGATCAACATATTGCAAACTATCTAGGGCTCGATAAGCGCAAGGACCTCACTAAACTCGACAAACTTACCCTAATCAAGAATCTAGTGCATCAATCCTGTCAGGTTCTAGTCACTCTCAACTGGCCTCAGCAGGGCAGAGTCGGCGCTTTTCGCTTAGAGGAACACTTCGTCTGGCAATTGCTTGATACCCAATATCATTTTGAAAAGGATAGTAAGGGTCATCGGCATCTAATCGGACTGAGCTTTACTATAAAATCAGGACTATGGGCTAAACACTTCTTGAACAAGCAGAAATATCGATCTCAAACCGCCTTTTACCAATATGGGACTCTGCCTCAATCATTACTCAGAGAAGTCATGGGCCGCTGGCAACAACATCAAGGTGCCATCCGCATACTGTTATGGAGCTTATTCAAGCTAAGACTAGGCGGAGATCAGCGCGTGAAGGTTCGTACCCTAATGCGAGTTGCCTATGGAGAAGAACAATTACATCAAGCGGCTACCGTACGCGGTGCTCACAAGCGACTATTAAGAGCTTTCGAGAGCGACCTAGAAGCCATCTGTCAGTATGGGCTAAAGCCGCTGTTTGATCCTAAAACCTATCCACTTGATATTCAACCACTTTGGGTTAGAGTTGCTAGCATCCCTGACGATGTTGATGAGGAAGTCAACTTTTGGGCTGATGATGCTAATCAAGCCTTTGGCCTGACGGATAGTGCGCCCAGAGATAAATGGCAGCGCTTACTCAACGCCCGGCTGTTGGGCTTTGAGATTTCCGAGGAATGGCAGGAAAATATTCGACGACGCAAACCTAAAAAACGCCGTAAACCTTCCAAATCATGGACCGTCACTCAGACCGAAAAGCTCTCTGGCAGTGATATCAACTTGGCTCGCCAGCGGCAAAAGCTAAGTCAGCGATCGCTCGCTGAGCGTCTCGGCA
This sequence comes from Synechococcus sp. PCC 7335, assembly GCF_000155595.1. Classification (NCBI taxonomy): domain Bacteria; kingdom Bacillati; phylum Cyanobacteriota; class Cyanophyceae; order Synechococcales; family Synechococcaceae; genus Synechococcus; species Synechococcus sp. PCC 7335. The sequence continues at coordinate 190,011 of NZ_DS989904.1, forward strand.
AGAGCCAAAGTTGGGTACGTGATATTGAAAATGGACGGTTCAAGGTTAGCCGGGACGACCAAGCACTGCTACGTAAAGAGCTAGATCTTTGATAGTACTGTATAGGTTAGAATTCTAGAATTTTCAACTCTGCTGGCGAAAGGATTCAATCTCTTCAATCAACCCATCTATCTGTGTTAATCTTTCTCTTACTTCTGGTTTCTCTAGCAGCGAAACTTGGTCTTTCAGACGCTGAATTCGTCCATAGATCTGCTTTGCAATAGACGCCCCATGCAGAGTGCCTTCGATTGGCAAAGAAGCGTCTACGGACTGTTTAATCGGTTGTTCTTTAGTTTGTTCGGTCGGTTGTTGGGTAGGTGTGTTCAAAGAGCTTTTGTCCAGGGGTGGCTCTCTTGACTTCACCGTAGCCTTGATTAATGAAATAACATCTCCTTTAGTTTTTCCTTCAGCTTGAGAGATGAGCGGTACGTGAAATTCCTCTGGCTGACGATTAACGAGGACAGCATTTGTTGGCGATAGCCTACCAGCTTTCACAGACTCTAAAATTGGAGGCGATAGGTTGAGTAGAGGCAGTCGATTAGAAACAAAGCTCGCTAGCTTCATGCCAAACTCGCCTAATATTTCACCAATCACCGCCACTTGTTGATTGTCAAATTCACCTACATACTCGGTGCCGCGTATGTAAGAATTGTTGAGCTTATAAAGAGATGTTTTAATCACCTCATTAGATAGTCCCAACCTTAAAGACAATAAGCCAAGAATACTTTCAGTTTGTTCTATCAAAGAGATTTCATCACTCAGCAAGTGAGCAATCAGGGCCGCTTCTAGCGCGGTAGCATCGGACATTGGTCGGACAACAGCCTGTATGGTTGTCATACCCAGTGCTTGACAGCATCGCCAACGTCGTTCCCCGCTAATCACCTCGTATTTTCCATCCTGCCTGGGTCTGAGTAAGATGGGTTCAAGCACCCCATGCTTTTTAATAGATTCTTTCAACAGCTCCATTTTGCCTGGATCAAAATACAGCCTTGGCTGCTGCATGTTGTTGGGTAGCTGCAAAGAAACGATACTATCGACTCGTATCTCTAATGAGGCAGATTGCGCTTTCAAGCTCTTTATTTCTTCCTTCAGATGCGGAATGGGTTCCATCGACTGGGCTGCTTGAGTACACCTATACATGGGAGTTCTCCTATGAGTTTCTCCGTTTATATATAGCAAGCACAATTCTAGAGAGGCGATCGCACTCCTCTATCGAGACTAACTAGAATAATTACCCTTGTACTCAGCAGCTCAAACGACGATATACCAGGAAGTCTGAATTGCTTGAAGGGTAGGGGGTGAGTATTTTAGTGCAAAGAGACGGGTGTTTTTGTAGCGTGGTACATCCATTATGTACTCACAACACTTTTTGCATCTCAGACGTCTACACTCCCCTTAGAAACCCAATAGCGCTGAGTGATTGGGCATAGATGAGCTACAGTTTGCCTATCAGCAGCTAACACTTCTGTACTCACAGACAACCTGCTTTGATGTAGTCGGACACTTGCTGTCGCTCATCGTTCAGTTTGAGTCAATCGTGTGGATTTTGAGAAAATTAGTAGAGCCTGCCACCCTAAAGGGCAGTCCGCCTAACAGCAGCACCTTATCTCCCGGCTGCGCGAACTGCTCTTTTAGCAGGCAATCTTCCATCTGCTGAAACAGGACTTCTAAAGGGCCGTCTAGCTGCTCTAGCAGCACCGGGTTGATACCCCAGACTAGATTGAGCTGGTGGTAGACTTTGAGATTTGGGGTCAGCGCCACGATGGGCGCTTTAGGGCGTTCAGCGGCGGCAAGGCGGGCCGTGTGTCCAGTCTCTGTGAAGGTAACAATACAGCGCAAATCAAGGACTTGATCAATCGCATTGAGGGCCTCACTAATCGCATGAGGATCGTCAATGTTTGAAGGAGGAAAGTTGGCATACTCAATTCCCGGTTCAACATCACTGGCAATTCGCGATAGCATTTCAACGGCTTCTACCGGATACTGGCCTACGGCTGATTCGCCCGAGAGCATCACAGCATCTGTCCCATCGATAATAGCGTTAGCCACGTCGCTGGCTTCGGCTCTAGTTGGCCGAGGGCTGTGGGTCATGCTCTCTAGCATTTGCGTGGCGGTGATGACCGGAACGCCTTTCTGGTTACACAAGCGGATAATTCTCTTTTGGATCATGGGGACTTTCTCGGGCCGCATTTCTACCCCTAAATCGCCTCTTGCCACCATGATGGCGTCGCATTCATTGATAATCGCTTCGAGGTTTTCAATTGCCTGTGGCTTCTCTAATTTTGCCAGTACCGAAACGTCCGCATTGTGTTGTGCCAGCAATTTTTTCAAGACCTGTACATCCTCAGCTTGCCGCACAAAGCTCAAGGAAACAACATCTACGCCTTGCTGAGCACCAAAGACTAGATCTTGTTTGTCTTTTTCAGTGATAGAAGGCATCCGCAGGTTGAGCGACGGCAAGTTCACTCCTTTTCGACTCTTCAGCAAGCCGCCAGTCACTACCTGAGCGCGCACCGCCGTACCCTCGACCGCCTCTATCCGCAGCTCTAGCAATCCATCGTCTAAGAGCACAGGTGTCCCTGCTTCAGCGTCTGTCGCCAAGTGAGGGTAGTCTATCTCTACTGTCTTTGAGGGCTTTGAGCATGGGTCGACTAGCTGAGGTGCGGCTCCTATCGGTACTAGCTTTAGCCAGTCTCCAGCGGCAAGCGATAGTCCCTCATCTGGCAGTTGACCGACTCGGACCTTTGGCCCTTGTAAGTCTTGTAGCAAGGTCAGTGGCCGCTGTAGTTCATGAGAAACGGCTCGAAGCTGCTGGATTTGCCGAGCATGGTCTTCATAGGAACCGTGAGAGAAGTTTAGTCGAGCTACGTTCATCCCGGCCTGCATGAGCTGCCTGATTACGTCCGGCGAGCGGCTAGCAGGCCCAATCGTCGCCACGATCTTGGTGCGAGGGTGCAACAGACGAGAGCCATTCATACTTTCTCTGTGCTAGCGCTTAGCTTTGCTATATTCAGCTCTTCAAGCATGATGGCACTGTGCATCAAAATATCGACAATTGAAGTGGCATTGTTGAGGACATGGAAGTATTCCATCTTTTGATTGATGGTTCTAAGGTCTGTTTTGATAACAGATAGCTCTGTTTCGTCGGTGGCTTCATCGAGCTGACCTAGCAGATAGCCTTGAGCCATCTTGTAGTAGGACTGCATATCGCGAGAGTAGCAGTGAAGGGCAGTAGCGACTTCGACGAGGGAGTGGTCTTGAATGCCAAATTCTGGTTTTTTAACGTCCATAAAGCATATTTGATGGGTGAAGACTAATCGTAACTTCTCGGTAGGTTAGAGGGAGATTAGCGCTATGTTCTGTGGTTTGGGTTACCAACTGTTGGCAATTAAGACGACCGCAGAGCGCGGGGCGATCGCATAGAAAGGTTGTTCAATCGTGACAGCTTGCTCTATAGGGCAAAAGTCTTGCGGGGCAGCTAGGGCGGTATCGACAATTCGGCGCCAACGAGTTTGGGCATTCAGCGGCGGCAGCTCAAAGGTAAGTGGCTCCCAGTAGGCATTGAAGATAACGTGCAGTAGCTCGCCGTACTGTCGATAGCGTAGGGTAAATGACAGACTGCGAGAATCTTCTGACCAATCGGGCTGGTTTAGAGTGATACCGTGCCAGCTAATTAGCGGTTCTAGTCTAGACTCTTCAGGATGAAAGGCAGTGACGATCAGCTGCTCGTCATGTTTGAAGAGGTGCAGGTTTTGAATCAGATGAATGAGCTGCTGCACGAATCGAAGAAAGTCCTGCTGGGTGGCGATGTCATCCCAGTCGAACCAGCTCAGCGTATTATTCTGACAGTAGGCGTTGTTGTTGCCATGCTGCGATCGCAACACTTCATCTCCCATCAGCATCATCGGCGTCCCTTGAGAGAGCGCCCATAGCACAAACATATTTTTAGCCTGCTTTAGTCGCAGCACTTGAACACTTGGATCATCGGTGGGGCCTTCTATGCCGCAGTTCCAGCTCCAGTTGTCATTAGCGCCATCACGGCTATCCTCACCGTTGGCTTCATTGTGCTTGTGGTTGTAGCTGACGAGATCATTGAGCGTAAAGCCATCGTGACAGGTAACAAAGTGAATGCTGTAGTTCGGCCCCCGGTTGAGATGCGGATAGAGATCCGGGCTGCCCATAATGCGATGGGCGATTTGTCCGCACAGACCGCGATCGCTGCGGACAAATCGCCGCACTTCGTCTCGATAGGGACCATTCCACTCGGCAAAGCGCTCTCCCGCAAAGGAGCCAACCTGATAGAGCCCAGCGGCATCCCACGCCTCCG
>NZ_DS989904.1:1199353-1294353 GCF_000155595.1 Synechococcus sp. PCC 7335
GTATTCTCTTTATCATTAGCGTCTTAGACCCGTAGTTTTGAAAAGCTTGGATTCGCGCTCAGTGTTGGAATTCCTAATGTGGATGAGTGTAAACCCTTTTAAGTTAGCTCCTCTGTGTCAATCAAGTTGAGTAGCGGCGCATCAGGTATAAAGAAATGGTTGTGTGGCACTTGATAGCCGAGATGTTTGCAGGCCGCTGATGTGACGACTCGCCCTCTAGGCGTCCGCTGTAAATAGCCGATTTGTAGTAGATATGGCTCGTAGACTTCTTCGATAGTTTGAGGATCTTCCCCAGTAGAAGCAGCCATCGTATCCAGACCGACCGGACCGCCGTTGAAGTTTTCGATCATCAGTGTCAGTAGCCGGCGATCGGTCCAATCGAGTCCACAAGGATCAACGTTGAATAGCTCTAGAGCTTCCGCTGCTGTCTGCTGGTTAATCGGTCCTAACTGTTTGACCTGTACGTAATCGCGCACCCGCTTCAACAAGCGGTTAGCAATTCGCGGTGTGCCTCTAGCGCGCCGGGCAATCTCTTGGGCACCGTCAGCTAGAACCTGAGTCTTGAGCACATCGGCGGTCCGTAGGACAATTTGAGTAAGCTCATCAACTTCATAAAACCTCAAACGTTGGACTAGGCCAAAGCGATCGCGTAAAGGTGAGGCTAATGCGCCGACCCGGGTGGTTGCCCCAACCAGCGTAAATGGCTGTAGTGGAATGCTCCGAGTCCTGGCGCTTTGCCCTTTGCCAATGGTGATATCCAATCTGGCATCTTCCATCGCCGGATATAGAATCTCTTCGGTCACTCGTGAAAGCCGATGGATCTCATCAATAAATAGGACATCGCCTGCCTTCAAGTTCACCAGTAGTCCGGCAATATCTCGCGGACGCTCTAGGGCCGGAGCTGTCGTAATCTTGCAGTCGACTTCCATCTCCTGCGCTAAGATCAGGGCCATTGTAGTTTTACCCAGTCCAGGCGGACCATAGAGCAGCAGATGATCGAGCGGCTCTTGCCGAGATTTAGCTGCTTGAATGGCGATACTTAAGACTTCTTTGAGCGCTTTTTGGCCGATGTAGTCGCTAATGGCCCCTGGGCGAATACCCTCTTCGTTCCTTGATAGCTCTGTTGTTCTGGCCTCGCCTTTCAACAAGTCAGTTTTTACTGGAACGTTGCTCTTATCAGAAGCTGTTCCTGGCTGCGTTTGCTTTGACTGGGTAGGCGAAACTATCTTGCTATCTATCGATAGCCGCTTCTTTCTACCACCCTCTGAGGTCGAATGTTTTGAAGAGAAAATCGCCATAGAACAGCGCCAAGTGATACCCAAGTCTAGACAGATGTACTATAGCAGCTTACTCCAGAGTGATTTTTCTAACAGTCATAGCAGTCTAGCGAATGCCCCAGCAGCAGATGAGCCTCTAGCTTGATCCGATAGGGCTGTAGGTATCTTTTGGTTTTGTGCAGGTTGGTTAGCGTGCAGGTTGGTTAGCGCGCAGGCTAAGTATGGATAGCGATGCTTCAATGCAAGTGCCGCTACAATTCAATCACTACAACTGACTTATCATGGGACTTCGCTTAAGAAAAAAGATCAAGCTGCTACCAGGGGTATCTGTTGTCCTCTCTGATCTGGGTGTTTCTGCCAATATGAAGGCTGGCCCGCTGAGCTGGGACTCTATGCATCAAAGAGCCTCACTCAATCTGCCCGGGCCGCTTTCGTATCGGGTGAAGGCTGGCGCTAAAGGCCTGACGAAAGCGCAACTGCTGAGAATTGCGAAACGAGCTGGATTGGATGGCTGTTCTCAGCTTAAAAAGAAAGACATTCTAGAGTTGCTAAACCGTCGTGGCCTTGTGTAGGCAATCTTAGCCAGTTGTGGCACCTGAGCCGGCTATGTCACCTGAGCTAGCTATGACATCCAGTGATGACAAAATGCTTTTGCCACGAAAGTATCTATTTCAGCTTTTGTTTAGGGGCTACACCTGCTGAGCGAAAGACGTCCTTGATACTCGGATAGTTGTCTTCTAGGCCAAAGCTAGATGGTGTGACTGTGTTCTCGTAGGTAAAATGGCGATAGTCCATACAAAATCGATCCCATTCGGCCATGCGGATGTTGAAGACTTTGATAACGATGTCAGCTAGGGCAAAAGAGAGTGGAATTCGAAAGATAGGTGGTTTCCCAAGGTATGTAGCAATTTCTTCAACGATTTCGTTGGCGGTTTTAGCAGGGTTGCCAATGACGATTTCTCTACTCTCTTCTGCGCCAGGTGGATTGTCTACTAGATGGCGGACGACGTCGGCGATGTCTTTGGCGTGGATGTAGTGCAAGCTACCATCGGCACTGAGAAAGCGAATCAAGCTAATATACTTTGCGACTTCAGGCAGTCCCCCAGAAATGTGAGAGTAGGGCTTGGTCTCGCTGCCACCGAAGACTAGAGTAGGAAAAACGGTGGTGACTTTGGGCGTGATCGCCAACGCTTGCAGTTTCTGGTGGCAAATATATTTAGTACGCACATAGTCTGTCCCGATCTCACCTGCCTCTTTCAGCGGCGTATTGTCTCGATCGAGAATGCTGGCCGTCGAGAAATAAATCACCTGCTGACAACGTTCAACATCTAGCAAAGACATCGTCTCTAGCGTTTTTTCGACGTTGATTTCATAGCTTTCTTTCGGATCGCCCCACGAGGTTGCTACTAAGATCGCGGTGTCCATTGTCTTTAGCAAATCCGCGAACTGAGCGATCTCTCGCATATCGCCTTGGAGCACATGAATACCGGGGCGCTGGTCTACAGATACCTGTAGCTTAGCCGGATTGCGCATCATCAAAAACAGCTCATGATCCGTGTTTTCTATTAAGGTCTCTACCAGGTAATGGCCAATACAGCCACTCGCACCGGTGATGAAAATACGCATGAGTCATGTCGCTGAGAAAGCCTATTTATTCTGACATGAAAAAGCCCAAGACATTTGGTGCCGTGGGCCACTTGATTACTTGCAGAATTGAGAAGCTAACTCTTTAACTCCATCGATGTCTAACTCCATCGATGTCGTGATTTCTAAACAGCCGTCGCTAGTAGTTCGTTAACTTGCTTGCCTACCTCGAAGAAATACGCCCCATTTTCTTCGGGAGTGCCAGGCAGGATGCCGTGCCCAAGATTAAGGATGTGGCCTTTGCTACCGGCTTTGCGGACGGTATCGATAATGCGATCGCGAATCACTTCCTTAGATCCAAACAACACGCCCGGATCAACATTGCCTTGCACCATCATGTTCGGTCCAAGGCGGCGACGCGCATCCGCCATATCTACCGACCAGTCAACACTGACAATATCTACACCCGACTCGCCCATCAGTTCTAGTACCCCTGCGCTGCCACTCACGAGCAAAATTAGTGGTGTATCAGGATGCGTTTCTTTAACCTGCCGCACAATCTGCTGCTGGTAGGGAAGTGCAAAAGTCTTGTAGTCTTGCGGGCTCAGCTGACCTGCCCAAGAATCAAAAAGCTGTACTACCTGGGCGCCGCAGTCAATTTGATGACGAACGTAGATAGCAATGTTGTCTGCGATCTTACTGAGCAGACTATGTAGCATTTCAGGTCGAGAGAATGCCATATTCTTGATTACAGAGTAGGTCTTAGACCCTTTGCCTTCCACAATGTAGGCGGCTAGTGTCCAAGGCGCACCCACAAAGCCTAAGACGGTCGATTGGTTGCCAACCTCTTCTCGCAAGGCGCCTAAAATCTTGCGAATATAGGGCATTGACTCATCGGGATCGAGCGTGGTCAGTGCGTCGATCTGCGCTTGAGAGCGGATGGGTTCATCAATGATTGGGCCTTTCCCCTCAGCTACGTCCATAGCCACACCCATGCCAGGTAGCGGTGTGACGATGTCTGAAAAGAGAATCACACCATCGGGCTTGAATGCTTTCCAGGGTTGAAGCGAGACTTCAATGGCAACTTCTGGGATCTCAGATCTATCGCGGAAGGAGGGGTACTTTTCTCTCAGGTCTCGATAGGCTTTCATATAGCGACCTGCCTGACGCATCATCCAAACCGGAGGACGCTCAACCGATTGGCCTTGGGCTGCCCGTAGTAGAAGAGGGGTTTGGTTCGATCCGGTCATGGCGTGGGCGCTCTTAGATATTTGTTTTATTTTCCACTGGCTAGCTTATCATTCACTGTGTCTGCGCGAGCCCCACAAAGCCCGAAGCGTAAGGAAACAATAGAACTTGACTCCGTTTGAGATAGAACAGTGCCGCCGCCGCTTGCGCGTAAAATTAAAGGAAGTAAAGAACTGTAGACTTGTTTTCAGCGCTATCAAAAGTGACCCTATGGAAATTGTGAACTTTTTTGAAAAACTAGCTGGGCGATGGTTTTCTCAACGGACGACTCACGCCCTTTCGACTCAGCAGTCTAAAGCGGGCAAGTCTGATTTGGAAGTCTCATTCTTAGCATCAGATTCTGCTGAGGTTCAGACGCTTTGTGAAAGCTTAAGTGAGAGCGATCAAAGCTCTGGTGCACCACTGTGTGGACTGCAAATTCAGCAGAGCAGTACGATTGAGGGAGATACCAAGCCATCGATATCGACAACCTTGATGGTGCCGTTTGCTCCAGACTCTTCAGCATCAGGTCATGGAAAGCTAGTCAGCAGTGGGGGACCAAGCCAAAGAGTACAGCAAAGTACCTACTTGCTAGAAGACGAAGTCCTGACGATTGTGACCGAAGATGATCAGGCCCAATCTACAGAGCGTGTATGGTTTATTAATGACAACTTACGTATGCGTACTGGAATGATGGAGCTAACGGATGGTCTACGAATCGCTTCGTTTTGCTCTGAAATTCGTCTGGGCGTAAAGCCTCCAAAGGCAGATTAGGTAGTGGCAAATGCCTTCTTCTTGGCCAGTCGAAGAGTCTGCGCAGAGAAAGGCAAGGCTGGCTTAAAGGGTTGAATCGCTCTGGCCGAGGAGAATGGAATGCTGTGCTGCTGGTGCGATCGCAATAAATCGACCGTCTCTGTCGGCCCAGATGTTGATTGTCGATTGCTCGTAGGTAATCCGGTTGACTCATTAGCTGTAGTTGCTTTGGCCGGAGTTATTTCCTTCGCCAAATCAGGTATTCCTGGATGGAAGGCCATCGCCGATAGTGACTGGTGAATGCGGCGGCTAGCGCGTTCCTTGAGAGGAGCTTCTTGATTAGTTTGAATAGATTCAATCGTAGATTGAGGCAATGTCGTCACTAACTTCACTTCGCCAAACTCCCGGCAGATAGCCGCTTCAAACTCATGGGTGGCATGACGAACAGGCTGACCGCGGCGTTCCCACAACTCTAGAATCTGTTTGACGGAGCGCGACTTATAACGACCTTGATAGAGCGCTTCAACCACAGCATCGCGGATCCATACGGGGCGATAAAATTCTAACCACAGTGAAACCCACTGACGCGCGTCGTGATTGCCTACCTCGAAGCGATACCCTTCTAGTAGAACAGCGGCTTGCTGCGCCTCTATCGATGTGGAAAATGTGGCTAGGGTCATAAGAGATGCTGCCTATTCCAAGAAGTGACTTCCTACGACTGAAGTTCAATGAGTCTGCGAGCTTAGCTCATGTATGAGCTTACTAAAGAGCCCAGCGTGTTTACATTAAGAGAGTACACTTACCATTTAGCCTCATCTTTTAACAATAGGCAAGTGTGCTTATTAGTAGTCTTATTTTATGATCGTATTGCTGTTTTGCTTCTGATCAAAATCTTTCGACCACGCCCGCTTCGACCTGTCTGATTCGAGGAGTATCGAAGGGGTCGGTCTCACCTACCCAGTTGAAGTTGCTAAGCCGGAGGCCGATAGAACCGACCGATTGAGTGGCGTTATATCGCACCAGAATGCCATAGGTGCGGCGGCTGTACTCCAGCGAGTATGCTGTGCTTACAGAATCGCCCGAATCGACACTAAAGGCCGTCTCGAACCCAGCAATAATTGGACCGTACAACTGCTGTGCAACGCCTACGGAAAGGACGTTACGATCTACCAACCGATCGAACAAAAAAGGAGAGCTTGCTTCCCCGATGAAGGACTGAGAGTAACCTAGGGACAAGCGAGTATAGTCGCCAAAGTTACGGGAGAAGTGACCGAGCTGAGCATCTAGGCCGATATTCGCCAGCAGACTATTCTGTGAGTCGCCGCTGCTATAGTGAGTGAGCGTAGTGCGGATGCCTGTATTGAGATTTAGATAGGGCACGACTGGGCGCGGTGTAAACCGCAGACCTTCCTCTTGAGTCGCGGGCTTGGGCTTACCGCGTAAAAGGTTAAAGCTGCGTGTGAGGGCAACACTGCCTTGATAGCGCCCTAACGTCACTCGGCCAGTATCAGATCCACTGGCAAGGAGTAGGTCTTGTTGGTCAGTCCGGGCGTTGATTAGCTGAGCGCTCGCTTGATAGGAGAGCTTGAGTCCAGTTTTGCCAAGTGTGAAGGTTGGTGAAAGAAGGATAGTTCCTACACTTGACTGGACGTCTTGAAAGCCTAGTGACCCATTGAAGAGGCGCTCGCGGTAGCTGTATTGAAGGGATAGTCTGTGCCGAGAGAGCGCCTGATCGACGCTAACGCTAGCACGAATGTCCTCAGTGATGTCTTCAAAGTCAAAACCGTTGACTTCGGCTCTACTGCTAAGCCGAGTGGTAGGAGAAAGGCGATTATCTAACCTGGCAGTTGTCCCAAAGTTTTCGAGATCTATTGGCGAGTTAGTATCACCGCTCAATGCCTGGGCTGCGAAGTACTGAGGGGTGATAGAGAGTCGAGTTCTAGGGGTGGTGACAATAGGAATTTGACGACCGATGTATAGACCGCCGCGATCTCGTTCATCTATGCCAATTGCGACTGGTACCGGGTTAATGTCGTCTGAATCGACGTCGCCTCGATTAATAAGAATGCGCGATCGCAGCAACGGCAATGCCAACCCTTGATCGAAAACTAATCTAGGTCGTTTAAGTAGAAGTTCATCTTGAGTAGCCGATAGGTTGCGTAACAGCAGACTGTCGGCACGGAGTTCTACTTCTGGGGGTGAAAAGGGATCGTTCGTAATCCGTACCGATTCCGCTCGCCAACCTTCTACGCCAAAAGAGAGCTCATCGGTCTCAAACCGAAGCTGGCTAAACTGCCCGTCGCTACCTCTAGGAGCTTGCTGATTGAAAGAGCGACTGCCAACTTGGACACCAATTTGGACATTGCCGTCATTAACAACTTCGAGCGATGGGTTACGATTAACTGGGTCAAAGACCCGCCGCGAGCGACTGCCGCCTGCTAAAGGAGACGCAAAATCCTCTTCGATATCAGGAAGGAACAATGTTCCAACGGCGCCCCTAATTACTCCTGCCTGTTGGATGAAGTTATATTCAGCGCTATTCCCTCGCGCTAGTTGTCCGCCTGTAGTCAGTAGTACATTTCCTTCGGCTAGGGTAAAGCGATTGGTTAGATTTACCCAAGCCTGGTCGGCTTCAATCACAGAATCGCCGACTTGTAAACGCACGTCACCTCTGGCTGTAATGACTTGCGTTTCTGGATCATAGGTTTGGGAATCGGCTGTAAGCGATAGCCGCGAGATAAATTCTTCGTCCGAGGGTTGCTCACTCGCTTCAGTTTCGTTCGGCTCTAAGAAGATTGCTTCGGGGGCTAGGTCTTCTTCAGTTTCTAGGTTCTCTTCAAGTTTGGTGTCTACCGGGCTAGGCACGTCTATCGGGCTAGATCCTACGCCGGGTATTTCAGTATGGGTGGTTTGGGCAAGTGATGTTGAGGCCGTGTTTTCAACTGGCGAGAAGGAGTTCGTTTGTTTTATTCCCTTACCCTGCTGCTCGAGCCCATCTACCAGCATCGATAAGCGGGGTTGGGGACGGGAGGAGGTGACTTCTACAAGCTGTGTATGATGCTGTAGAAAGTTCTGTGGCCTTTGTGCTTGTTCAGCGATCGCCTCAATTACAGCAACCGGCTGAGGGGGTAAGTTAATTTGAACCATATGGACATGCCCCCTATCTCGAACTGACCCATACACCCTCTCACACAGCTACGAGAATTGACCATAGCGAACTAACCGGGTTATGAACTGGCCTTATCGTCAGCTGAAATATCAGTCTGACTATCTGACTAGTCAAAGCGCCTTTATACTCTAAAAATTTGACATAAAAAACTCAGGACGCAATGCAACATCGTTTCTAGGTCCTGAGCTTTTAGTTTGTATCCTGGGGTTTGTATCCTAGGGCTTGCTCTTAGGCGTACAAATTAATCAAAATCTCTACCACTCGGATTGCGGGCAGGGTCTCCACTCAAAAATCCGAAGATAAAGAGGCCAACAAAGAATGAAACCGTAAGATATACAACGATTTTGAGCGTTACCATTTCCTATCTCCAAACGCGCTTGTAACAGTAATCTTAATCATATCGTAATCTCTCTCCTCTTCATTAATAGTTGTCGCGAAGTAAGGATGCATCCTTACTTCGTGGGTAGAGTTGCCTGTTGCCCCGTAACGCTTTAAGCCGATGAGTATGTCCTAAACACTACGAGAGTTATTAAGAGGCGTGTGAACAAAAGTTACAAACATGAGTAGCGTTAATCTGCTGTTAAGAAGACGCGCTTTGGCACCAGAATCTTGGTAGCGCACTCTACTGATAGAGGGTCAGAAGGTAGAGGGTCAAAAGGCAGGCTACGAATTTCGCCGATTCCTAAAAATGTTTGGGTAGTTGCTTCTAGAATGCGAACTGGTGGATAGTTGGCGTGATCGCCGATCGGTTGAGGGATAGGAATACCCGCTGTAATTTCTAGCTTTTGCCCCAGCTGCCAACGCCGAGCTAGATCTGGCGGCAGCGTGATTGCCGCTAAGTGTTCCATCGCTTTTCCAGCTGAAACGGGTGCAAAAGTATTCTGTGCGATCGCCTTTTCCAAGTTTTCTAAAGTGAGACTATCTGTGAGTTTAAATCCGCTGCTGTAAGTGCGCGTTAGTCCTGCTAGAGTTGCGCCGGTCCCTACTGCTTCACCTAGATCCCTAGCCAGAGAGCGAATGTACGTACCAGCACCACACTTAATATCTACCGTTAGCTCCGGCTGCACGCCTGGCTTCCAGCTTTGACTGACTAAGTGCTCGATGGTGACTACCCGTTTAGGAACCTCTACTGCTTTGCCTGCTCGTGCGAGATCGTATAGTCGCCGTCCCTCTACTTGGATGGCGCTATACATCGGGGGAACTTGTTCAATCTTTCCAATAAATTGAGAAAGCGCCGCATCTACCGCAGCTTCTTCTAGTTCAGTAGCATCTTGCTGCTTGGCGATGTTACCTTCGAGGTCGTCTGTTGTTGTGATCACTCCAAATCTGATCACCGCTCGATACGCTTTTCCTTCTGGCAGATATTGTAATAGCCGCGTCGCTCGCCCTACCGCTAATGGCAAAACGCCAGTGGCTAGTGGATCAAGGGTTCCGCCGTGTCCAATTTTCTTGGTGCCCAAGAGTTTGCGCGTGCGGGCAACACAGTCATGTGAGGTCCAGCCAACTGGTTTGTTGAGATTGATAAACCCATGAATCATGAACGTTGTTACTTAACCTGTTCTGCTAACTGCTCTGGCGTAAGTTCTGAGATTAAGCTAAGCGGAATTTCTGGCTGACTAAAGCGAGTTGTGAAGGCGCTGGTGAGCACAGAAGCATATTCCTCTTCGCCTTTAAGGTAGGTATTGAGAAAGGCCAGACTCATTGCCTCAGTATAGTCTTGAGCAATTTCAGGATAAGGCCCGACGACTGCAGGGGGCAGATCAATCGCTTCTGTTCCAGTAATATCAATGGTTGAAAAGTGAGTTGCCCCTTGCATTACTAGCAGAAAGTGATCAGCCGTAGTCAACCATGTGAATGGCTGGATCTGTTCAGGCAGAGCCGGTGCGATCGTGTCGTTACTACCTGCTATCAGCAGCAGCGGAATGTCTATTTCAGAGAGACCTTCTGGGCCAAACAGCTTACTAGTGATCGGGTTAATAGCGACCACAGCACGAATACGAGGATCTCGGAAGCTAAGACTCGTGCTGAAACTATTTTCCTGTGAAAGTTCGACGGCTTGACACTGCAGAAGTAGTGAGACGTTAAAGCTTAGCTCTGTGAGCGGACAGTCTGTTCGCAGCTGTTCGAGATTAAGCGGTGCACCCGCTACCGCAAGGGCCGTATATCCGCCAAGGGATTGACCAATGACGCCAACATTATTGAAGTCGATGCGTCCGCCGTCTTTCTCAAGTAAGTTATCTCTTTGTTCTAGCTCGTCTAATACCTGCGAGATCATCTCAGGGCGATCGACAAACTCATCGGTATCTACCACTTCGTTCCTAAACCCAGCGAATAGCCCGGAGACCTGTTCATCGCTGCTACCTCTATGCTCTATGTTGATCACCGCGAAGCCGTGCTCAGCTAGGAACTCCGCGAGATAGGCGTAGGTATTACGGTCATTGCCAAGTCCGTGAGAAATCACAACCGCTGGCCAAACAAAGTCGTCTCTTCGCATAGCGCTATGGAGAAAGCCGGTGGAGAAGGTCGGTATATAGATATCGACGGGGCGATCGCTTGCCTTTGTCCGGATCGGCTGACGTCTGACTTGAAAAGGACCCGGTTCTGTGACTAGTTGGGTGAGTCTAATAGCAGAGGTATCGCCGGGGAGATCTTCAGTCGCTCTTGCTAGAGAAAGCTGTTCGACTAGTTGTAGTGCAGTATCTGACTGTTGAAATGCGGCATCGAACTGGCGGGCGATCGCAATCCCTTGACGGATATCTACTCGCAGCACTGGCGTGGGAAATCGTTGAATCACATTCAACAGGGTTAATCCTTCTTCTGGATCAGCTGCGGACAATATCGCTGCACCCCGCAACCCACTTGCGCCAGATAGCCGGGCGCCTGTTCGAAAAACTTCTCCGATCTGTTGGAGTATATATTCCCCCTGTGCGGTGTAGCTAAATTGTGAGACGGTCGTCACATCTGTATCTACTCGCTCTGTTAGAATCTCGCGGGCTCGATTCAAGCTGGCTGCATCGAGCTGACGTAGATAAGGTAGATAGGCGGAAAATTCTTCGGTGATAATGCCCTCTTTCGCATAGAGCGTCAAAGAATCAACAGAAAGAGACCGTTCAATCCCTGATCCCAGATAAAAGACAATCTTTTCAGCCGCCTGTCCAGGTCTAGCTGCTTGAGGAGAGAATGCGATGACCGCTTGCAATAGTCCTATTCCTAGGCCCCATACCCCCTGCTTGAAAAATCTTTGCTGAAACAAAAATGAGAATAGTGAATAGGGCCCTGATTGCAAGATCCACATAGATAGTCAGTCGGCTAGTTCCATCTGCCAATAGTTAAAGTAGCTCATAGCGCTATCACTCGGCTCAAAATCAGATTAAGAACTGCTGAGAAGTTCTATCAGCTCAGCTTCTGTCAGTTGTTTTAGCCCTAGTTCGTCTGCCTTTGCCTGTTTGGACCCAGCATTCTCGCCAACCACAACATAGTCTGTCTTAGCACTTGGCGCTCCGCTTACCCTACCGCCTGCTGCTTGAATCTGAGCTTTTGCCTCAGCACGTTTTAGGGTTGGCAAGGTACCCGTAAGTACAAAACTCTTACCCATCAAAGGCTGTGGCCGCTGATCAATTTTCTGAGGGGTCGCTTCTAATTGAAGCCCCGCTGCCTCTAGTCGGGCGATCAGCTGTTGATTGGCCGGTAGCTGAAACCATTGCCGGACAGATTGTGCGATTTCTGGGCCAATACCGTAGATTTGGGCGATCACGCTTTCATCTGCTGCTGCTAGCATCGCCACCGAGGGAAATCTATTGGCCAAAATTTGAGCATTGGTACTGCCTACTAGGCGAATCCCTAATCCGTAGAGAACCTTAGCCCAGGGCTTTTGCTTTGAAAGGGCGATCGCCTGCAAAAGTTTGTTTGCTAGCTGCTTGCCCATCCGTTCCAGCGGCAACAGATCTTCAAGCGTGAGGTCATAGAGATCCGCAATTGAAGTCACAACGCTTTGATCGATCCAGCTTTGAACCAACCGTTCGCCCAAGCCGCTGATATCCAACGCATCCCGGCTTGCCCAATGTCGCAGGCTGCCGCTCAAGATGGCCGGGCAAGATTGATTCACGCAGCGAGTGACGGCTTCACCTTCTGGTTTGACAACAGGCTGATCGCAAACTGGGCAGTTCGTTGGTAGCTGATAGGCTTTTGCGCCTTTAGGCCTTAGATCACTCAGCACGCGAACGACTTCGGGAATAATCTCTCCTGCCTTTCGCACCACCACCGTATCGCCCAGATGCAGATCGAGTTCGATGAGGCGATCGGCATTGTGCAAGGTAGCTCGTGAGACGGTAGTGCCTGCTAATTGCACAGGACTCAGTTCAGCAACGGGCGTAATCGCACCCGTGCGCCCTACCTGAACGGTGATTTTATTCAGCGTCGTCGGGACTTCTTCGGCGGGATATTTAAGGGCGATCGCCCAGCGCGGAAATTTGTTGGTAAAACCCAGTCGATCTTGCAGTTCAAAGCTATCGAGCTTAACGACAACTCCATCGGTTAAATAAGGCAGATCGTGGCGCTTTTCTTCCCACTCATCGTAGTAGCTAGCCACTTCTGCTGCACGCTGGCACAGCTTACGGTGGGGATTGACCCGAAATCTAAGCGTTTGCAGAAGATCGAGTGCGGTCCATTGAGTTGTCGGCGCGTCTAGATCGCCCGTGCCTTCTGGCATCAGCACTGTATAGGCAAAAAAATCAAGCTGACGTTCGGCGACGATTTTAGCATCGAGCTGACGGAGCGTTCCCGCCGCCGCGTTGCGCGGGTTGGCAAAGAGCGCTGTCCCTTCGGCCTGACGCTTTTGGTTAATATCATCGAATACATCTAGCGGCAAAAAAGCCTCACCACGCACTTCAACAACAGGCGGCGGCGCTTGGCCATTCTCTATGTGCAGTCGCAAGGGAATTGTGCGAATCGTGCGAACGTTCTGAGTGATATCTTCGCCGGCAATGCCATCACCACGGGTCACGCCGCGTATGAGCATGCCATTCTCGTAGGTGAGGGCTAGGGCATTCCCGTCAATCTTGAGTTCGGCGACGGCGGTCGTTTCACCTACGTCGGGCTCTAGTCGCTGCCAGCGCGCCTGCCAGTCTAAATACTCTTCGGTGTCGAAGGCATTTTCAAGGCTGTAGAGCGGAATATTGTGGCGAACGGAGGTAAATTGTTCTGCGGGCTCGGCCCCGACTCTTTGGGTAGGACTATCTGACGTCTGTAGCCCTGGGTATTGATCTTCTAGCGTTTGTAATTCTCGGTAGAGCCGATCGTAAACCGAATCTGGCAGCTCAGGTGCGTCGAGCACATAGTAGGCATAGCTAGCTTTTTGAAGCTGCGATCGCAGCTCAGCCGCTCTTGTCTCAATCTCTAGATCAGGTGGTAGCCCAGCTGTCTGGGCGGATGCTCGCTCAGCCTGTTCTTGCACCACTTCACCTCCTATTGTTGGTAGTTTATTTGTACTAATGCCGTGTTAATTATGCCCTGATAACGACTATGCTGTCCAACTCCAGGCGTTTTGGGCTTTTATCGCTCTGTTTTGTCGTCTCGATTGAAGTTTATCGTCTCGATTGAAGCTTGCGATAGACATCATTGAGATCTACGTTGTGGTGGGCGATCGCCACGAGCGTGTGATAGAGCAGATCGGCCACTTCCCCAGCAATCTCATCAGGTGCGTTATCTTTACAGGCCATGACGACCTCGACAGCTTCTTCACCGATTTTTTGCAATATTTTATTATCGCCGCCCTCAAAAAGCTGGTTAGTGTACGATCCCGGTTGAGGATTTTGCTGGCGATCGCGAATCACACTGAACACCTGCGAGAGCGTATCCGCAGGCGGCGGCAGAACCCCCTGAGTCCCGTCCAAGTCAATCTGATGAAAACAGCTGCGCTCTCCGGTATGACAGGCAACATCGCCCACCTGTTCAATCGTGACTAATAGCGCATCGCTATCACAGTCGTAGCGTAAGCCCCGGACCTTTTGGATATGGCCAGAAGTTGCTCCTTTATGCCACAATTCCTGGCGCGATCGGCTCCAGTACCACACCTCACCAGTGGCCATCGTTTTTTGCAGCGCGTCGGCGTTCATCCAAGCCATCATCAGCACGGTGCCATCTAGATAGTCTTGAGCGATCGCAGGCACTAGTCCCTGCTGATTAAAGCGAATCTGATCGATTGGAACAGTGCCCGAGAACGGAGTCATAGCTGGTTAAGAGTTAGCAGAAATATAGTCTCTATGCTACAGGCTGAGCGAGTGTTGAACCTTGTGTTGTTGCTATAGCACTTCATTTACTCAGCTAGCGACTGCTCGATTGGTGGTTGCCTAGGGTTGCTTGATTACCCGTATTAATTAACAAGGTCGTAACATTACGACACTATTCAAAAACAAAAGCGAACTCAACCCGCTACGATAAAAAACACTGCTTTTCAACACTCATTCAGGAGCGCGCTTTGGTTAGCACCACGACCCTAAAAACAACCAAGTCTGACGAGATTTTCTCAGCGGCTCAGTCTCTAATGCCCGGTGGCGTCAGTTCTCCCGTTCGTGCTTTTCGTTCTGTTGGCGGTCAGCCCATCGTCTTCAAACGGGTTAAAGGCGCCTATGTTTGGGACGTAGACGAGAATAAATATATTGATTACGTGGGCACCTGGGGCCCGGCGATTTGTGGTCACGCTCACCCAGAGGTACTAGAAGCGCTTCATGCTGCTCTCGATAACGGGACCAGTTTTGGTGCGCCTTGCCAGTTAGAAAATGTGCTAGCTGAAATGGTGATTGATGCGGTCCCTAGCGTTGAGATGGTCCGTTTTGTTAACTCGGGTACAGAAGCCTGTATGGCAGTGCTGCGCTTGATGCGTGCCTTTACTGGTCGTAACAAAATTATCAAGTTTGAAGGCTGCTACCATGGCCATGCTGACATGTTCTTGGTCAAGGCTGGTTCTGGGGTGGCGACGCTTGGTCTGCCGGATTCGCCTGGGGTTCCCAAAGCAGCGACGGCTGATACCTTAAATGCACCCTACAACGATTTAGAAGCCGTCAAAAAGCTCTTTGCCGAGAATCCTGACGCGATCGCCGGCGTGATTCTAGAGCCCGTTGTCGGTAACTCTGGGTTTGTCACTCCCGATGCTGGCTTTCTAGAAGGGTTAAGGGAGATTACCAAAGATAACGATGCGCTTTTGGTGTTTGACGAGGTCATGACTGGCTTTCGCATCTCCTATGGAGGAGCTCAGCAAAAGTTCAATGTCACACCTGATTTGACTACTATGGGCAAAGTCATCGGTGGTGGCCTGCCCGTCGGCGCTTATGGCGGTCGCCGCGAAATCATGGAAATGATCGCCCCTGCTGGCCCTGTTTACCAAGCCGGTACGCTTTCTGGAAATCCTTTAGCGATGACCGCAGGCATTAAAACGCTTGAGATTTTGCGGCGCCCAGATACTTATGAACAGCTAGAGCGAATGACTAAAAAACTCAGTGAAGGCTTGCTAAAGGCTGCTCGTGAGGCGGGTCATGAAGTTACCGGTGGTAGTATTAGTGCCATGTTCGGTATGTTCTTCACCGGCTCGCCCGTCCACAACTACGACGATGCTAAGACCTCTGATTTAGAAAAGTTCAGTCGCTTCCACAGAGGCATGTTAGAAGAAGGTATCTACCTAGCACCCTCTCAGTTTGAGGCAGGGTTTACCTCTCTAGCGCATACTGATGAAGACATTGAGCAAACAATTGCTGCTGCGAGCCGTGTGTTTGCGGAGATTTAGACGATGCAGTGAACATATACGACGACGAACTATCAGTTTTAGAAGCCGAGATTGGCGGCGCTAGCCCACATGATCCGCTCGATCTGATTGCCCTTGCTGGGGAAGAAAATGAGCCAAAGCCGGATGCAGATGTGATGCTGGCGCTGCTGTATCATCCAGATAGTCAGCAGCGAATGTTCGGTGCCAGGGCGTTTTGCGATATTGAAGACAATAGAGCGATCCCTTTCTTGATTGGCCTATTAGGTGACCCATGCCCCTTGGTGCGTGTCAGCGCGGCCAAAGCGCTAGGCCACAACACGAGCTCAAACGCTGTAGAGCCCTTGATAGCCCAATTCCATCGAGACTGGAATGGCTATGTCCGCAAAGGGGTGATCTGGGCACTGGGCAACAGTCATGATGCGCGAACGATCGACACGCTCATTGATGCACTCAAGCATGATATTGCGGCAGTACGGCTGTGGGCAGCGAGTGCGTTAGGCCAAACGCCCAAAATCAACTATGACTGCATGATTAAGGCGATGCCTGCTCTGATTGGTGGATTACGCCGAGATGCTGTGGCTGCAGTCAGGAGCAACTGCGCCTGGGCAATTGGACAGATTTGTGTGGAGCTGCCGTCGAACGTGGTTTACGCGACGGCCATCGATGCGCTGATTGAGGCGTTTGCAGAAGATGATGAGTTCGGGGTGAAAGAAGATGCTCGCTCTGCGATTCTAAGTGTGGGCGACTCTCGTGGACTGCAGGTAATCGAAGAGATTGAGCAGGACGGCTATTTCTAGAAACCTCTAAGGAGTTTCTAAGGGTAGAAGGTTCTAGCATGGCATGATTGCAGGACGTTGACTGCTGGCATTACAGGTGACCAATCCATGCAACCTATCGACTGGCTGATTGTTGCTAGCTACCTAATTTTGACGCTGATCTTAGGGGCGTATCTCTCTAGCCGAGCGCTTAAGCACAAGCGCAGTCTCCTTGATGGCAGGCGATCGCCTGCCTGGTGGCTATTGGGCACAAGTATGGCGGCGACGACGTTTTCTGCTGATACGCCGCTGTATATTGCTGGTATCGTGGCTAATCGTGGGATTGCGGGCAATTGGGAATGGTGGTGCTTTGGCTTTGCTCATGTACTCATGATCTATCTGTTCTCGCGCCTATGGCGGCGCTCAGAGATTGTGACCGATGCAGAGCTAACTGAGCTGCGCTATGGCGGGAAACCGGCAGCGGTGCTGCGTGGGGTGAAAGCTTTTTTGTTTGCAGTGCCGCTCAACTGTTTGGGTATTGGCTATGCGATGCTAGCGATGATGAAGGTGATGGCTGTTCTACAGTCAGGGCCTGGCATAGACGCATTAGCGGGTGGTCCGAAGCTATGGAGTGCGATCACGCTTACCATCGTGGTGATTATCTACGCTGCCTGCTCTAATCTTTGGAATGTGGTTGCCACAGATTTCTTTCAATTTTCTGTCGCACTGCTTGGCTCCCTGGTGGTTGCGGCTGTCTCTGTCAATGCAGTCGGCGGTATGCGTCCGCTGGTTGAACAGCTCAGCGCCAGTAACCCTGAGATGCTGACCTTTGTCCCACTTCGATTCGATCAAGGGATTGAATGGAGCGCTTTAGCAGCGATTCCCTCAAGCACTTTTCTTGCCTATGGTTTTTTACAGTGGTGGTCTTTTCGGCGCAGCGACGGCGGTGGTGAGTTTGCGCAGCGATTAGCCACCTCAAAAACGACTGTAGATGCTGAGAAAGCCGCTTGGCTGTTCAGTGTCTTACACTATGTCGTGCGGACCTGGCCCTGGATCGTGTCAGCGCTAGCAGCAGTTATACTCTATCCAGATTTGGTGGACAAAGAGCTAGGCTACCCGCTGCTGCTAGTCGACTATCTTCCCTCTGTGGTTTTAGGTGTGGTCGTCACCTCTTTGATTGCGGCCTTTCTAAGCACAGTCTCCACCTTAATTAACTGGGGCGCAGCTTATCTTACAACTGATGGGTATGTTCGGTTTTTGAGCCCGAGAGCAACGGCTGGCGAGCAGCTGCTGGTGAGTAGAGGGGCTTCGATTTTGATTGCGCTCCTGGGAGGAATGGTCGCTTTTATCTCAAGCGATATTGCCACCATTTTTCGACTGGTGATCGCTGTCGGTACAGGCCCAGGACTAGTGCTGATCTTGCGTTGGTTCTGGTGGCGAATTAACGCGGCCACCGAGCTAGCGGCCGTAGTCGTTGGGTTTGTCGCTGGGCTAGTCACTAGCGTTGGTCCAAGTGGATTAGTGATAGAAGCGTTTGGCTTACGGCTGCTGGTGATTACCGCTGTAACAACGCTGGTGTGGGTAGTGACTATGCTAGTGACCCCAGCGGAGAGCGATCAGGTACTCGATTGCTTTTTTGCCCAGATCCGCCCAGGCGGGCCAGGTTGGAAAAAGCAGAGACGGCGTACGGGCCTAAAGCCCCTGCAGAATTTGGTTTTAGATGGGCAAAAAGCGGTAGCGGCACTGCTAGTGCTGTTTGGATCTCTGTTTGCGGTAGGCGGGTTTTTGCTGTTGCAATCCTTCACCGGCTGGCTGTCTTTGATTGTTGCGGTAGGCAGCGGTCTTTGGCTGCGCCGACTCACCAAGCAGCCTGCTTTTTCGACACCTCGTCCTGGTATCGAAGATGGTTAGAACGTATCGAAGCTAAACCGCTAAGATAGAGACAGAGATTTACATAACTTTAATCAAGCTGCGCAGCTATGGGTTTTTTCCGTCAATATATTGCACCATTGTTCATTGTGCTGATTTTTGCGATCGCTCTATTAGCTGTTAGTGCTCGGATTTTTCTACCTAGCGACATGATGGCGCCTGCGCCTATAGAAGAACCTATCTCTGTCCTTTTAGAGCATGACTATGTCAGTACAAACCCTATGCACTTACTTACCTAGCACGCTTACTTACCTAGCACCTAGTGCCTATCCCATTTAGCGTTCCTGAATACCGACTAGAATCTGGCTCTACGCTAGATAGAGCCCGTTTAGTTAAGTTCATGCAGCGTGCCTATCGTGAGTTAGGCACAACTGAAACGGGTAATCATCTAGCTGATACTGTCAGTCGACACTTTACTGCTAGTTCCAAACTATGGTGGCTCATTGGTCCAAAGTCATCTCTATCAGGTGGTTTACCAGGACTCCAACGCCATGAGCCGGTAGGTTGCTTGTGGTTAGGTGAATCTATCGATCAACGCAACGGGCATAGGCAAGCGTACGTTTTTTTGCTCTATATAGCAGCCTCGCATCGTCGCAAAGGACTGGGAAGCGCTCTCATGCGACATGCTCACAATTGGGCAAAAGAACAAAATTATCAGCAGGTTAGTTTGCAAGTATTCGAGGACAACAACGCGGCTCTTAGCCTGTATCAGAAGCTCGGCTACACGCCTCAGGCAAGATGGATGTCTTTAGATATTTGAGAAAATATCCTAGACACTGATTATCTATGTCCTTATTGCTTTGGAACTTATTGTTTTAAGTCGTTTTGTTCTGAGTCGTTATCGCTTGGAAGCCTTTTAGAGTCTGATCGCAATAAGGGCTTATCGATAATTGTTGAATTGCAAAGCCATGGGCCAGTCCTCGGCTTTAATCATTTGCATAGCTTCTTGCAGGTCGTCTTTGCTCTTGGCTGATATCCGAACAGAATCACCCTGGATAGATGCCTGTACCTTCTTGAAATTATCCTTGATCAGCTTAGAAATTTTCTTAGCATCTTCTTTTTCAATTCCCTTTTTCAGCTTGATTTCTTGCCGAACCCGACTACCACTAGCCGCGTCAATCTCACCAAAGTCGAAGATCTTCATCGACAAGTTACGCTTCGCCGCTTTGGTCTGAATCAAAACATGTATAGCTCTTAGCGTCATATCGCTATCGGTTTCTATATCGATAGTGTCTTCTTTGAGATTTATTTCTGTCTTGGTATCTTTTAGGTCGTAGCGGCTTTTGATTTCGCGGCGGGCCTGATCGAGCGCATTGACTAATTCCTGTCGATCAAAATCACTGACTACATCAAACGATGAACTAGAAGCCATAGGGAAAGCAAAGGCAAACAACAACGCTCAACCAGACACAAGATTTTGAGCGTCTATGATCAAACGCATCTGAAAACAAACGCATCTAGGCATACACTCAACTTGAGGTTAAACGTACTTGATCATAGCGAGAGATATACGCTACCTGCTTAATCAAAATAAAATAGCGTTACAATCTTTCGCTGGTCCTCAGCATCCTGACAGGTTTTTAATAGTGTCACGCTATCGTGAAATGCAAAACAAATGAGTTGCTGACATCGACTGATAATTTCGCGGTTGCACATCGCACTAGCATCCGCGAGCGGCAGCATATCATTCGTTGAATTTTCAACCAAATTGGCAACCATTTCCAGCTGATCGCGAGATTCTCTCGGCTGCTTTTTCAAACTTTGCGGCAAGATCACTGTCAGCAAGTTCGGATCTGCCTTCATAGCACCTCTAATGGCTGCTGAGTTAGTCCCAGCGGCCCCAGACGTAATCAATCGATTACCCCCTAGCACGAGCGCATAGCTCATAAGCTCAATCAGCCGCTGATGAGTAATCGGCACATGACGAGAACCCAAAATAGCAATACGCTTCGAGCCAGATTGCTGAATTGTCGCCAGCTCTTGCAAAAAGTCATCTACTTTGACAGAATCAAGCGGATTTTCGACGGACTGACTCAATGGCTACCTCGGGGACTAAAAAGATGTAGAAAATCGACTATGCAATAGTACCAAACCCTTTAAACTCTGCCAAAATCGTCTCATTCCACCAGCATCGCCGTGACAAGCAGGGGAATCGCAGATCTAAATGAAATGAGATACTAAGCTGTTACAGCCGGAGCTAGCCCTAAGGCGTTCATCATCCGCTCAATATCAAAATGTTGTTCCATTAGATGCTTGATGCAGGCTACTTTGATTGGTTCATGCAGACGCACTTGATCAAAGGCCTGTTCAATCTTATCCACGGTTGTTAGCGTATCAAAATCGACAGATAAGATGGGCACTTCTACGTCGTTTGCTCTGTCTAGAATGTCTTTTCTAGGCGATAGTCTGCCCGTAAGTACTAAGCATTGGGTCGAGCTTTCTAGTGCGGCCATCTGGATATCAAATCTATCCCCTCCTGTGACAACCACCATATTGTGAGCTTGGTTAAAGTATCGGAGCGCTGAATTAGCATTCATAGCTCCGATAGAGATTTCTTCTACCATCATCTGATCGATGCGCTCAGGCTTGTTCAGAATTTCTGCGTTGAGTTGGTCTACGAGCGCACCTACACTGACACTGCGCATAATGGCGGTTCTTGGTAAAATGCCAAATACCTTGATGTCATGCCGTTCTAAGTAGGCACGAACTGAGGTGTTAGCGACTTTCATCAGGTCTTTAGGCACGTCGTTAATCACAACGCCGATGAGCTTATCGCCTAGCTTTTTCTTAGCAGCTAGCAGCTTGTCGACGACTAGTGTGGAATGATAGCGAGCCACTAGCATGACTGCAGCTTGAGTCGTTTCGGCGATATCTGGCAACGAAAGTCCAAATAGAGAGCCCTCTTCTAGGTTACCTGGCCCTTCCATAAGTAGAATATCTTCGCCCTGTGGCGCTAGGGCGGTAGTGACTTCTGGCCCATTGAGTCGTTGCTCTTGAGAGAGCTGCTGTTGGATAGTGGGCTCGTCTAGTACGAAGAGGGTCGGACGAATACGGTCTGCGCCCAGCTCTAGGGTCTGTGAAATGAATCGAACGTCTTCGTCGAGGTTGCTATCCGAGTTGTCTTCGCTAGGGCAGGTGCCGATGGGTTTGGCATAGGCAACATCTAATCCTTGTGATCGCAGCTGCACAGCTAGGCCTAATACTGTGGCAGACTTACCGCTATACGCCTCGACTGACCCGATCAACAACTGTTTCGACGTTCGGACTAATGACTGGGGCACGCCCTTGACTCCTCGCAACTTACAAGCGCTGACCATACCTTATCTATTACCGACACCTAATGGCTTGGTTCAAAGGATACAAGCGCAAACCTGAAATTATTCTGACACGTTCGCTTGATAAGTCGCGAAAGAAAGCGAAAGAAAATTGAAAAAGCCAGACAATCCAGTCGGGAAATGGATCGTCTAGCTCTTTGCTAGAGGCACTACTAGAGGCACCGGGTAAATTTGGCTCTTACCAAACTTGATTCTTTGCTTCCTTTTACCTCATGCATTGATCCGCAGTAGCTTGCGGTAGAAGGCCTTATCAAAGTCTGGTGTCTTATTCTGATTCAAAGCAAAGATAATGCTGATCAAGCAATCTACGAATTCATAAGTCGGCATCGCGATTTCATAGGTGAGTTCAGCGTCGCCATCGAACTGCATTCGGCAGCGAGTAAGATCGGCTGGGAGCATGGAAGTATTCCATGTGGCTAGAAAGGCGATACTATCAGCTCCTTCAATTTTACGTTCGCCTTCTATGTTGCCTTGTTTGTATAGACCAATGGCATAGGGCAGAGCGTTGCGTCTTTTGCCTTGATAGTAGGGCAAAAACACACTGACTTCAGGTTTAGTAGCAGGCTGAATAGATTGAAGAGACATAGCTACAGAGGTGACGGGTGGCAGATGTTGAGTGTGCTGCAAGGAGGCTGATAGAAGATGCGTCGATAGACGATAACTGCCCTTGCTTTAGAATTCCCGTTTGCCGCTTCTAGCGCTCACTAATGCATGCTTATTGCTCATGAAGCGGTATGGTTAAAATGAAAGAATTTGTTAAGAGATCGAAACAATAAATACGCATGACGGATTTTGTTAAACCTGTGGAGTCTGAGCTGGACTTGGAGTCTGACTTTGTCCTAGATGATGATCTATTCGAGGGCTATTCTGGACGGCGGCTAAAAGCTGCGATCGCCCTCTCCGCTCTATGGCTGCTTACAGCCTTCCTCCACAAAGTGAGCTGGGGACATGAATTTGTCTTGATCGCGACTGTGGTCTTAGCTGTGTATGCGCTGCGCGTTATCTTTGCTAGGCCTCAATCTCCCCCTATTCCTTTGCCTAGCGTGGAGTCGTTGACCCAAACGTCCATCGATCGTGCTTCTCTAGAAGCGGTGGATGAAGCAGGTGAAATCCCTTTAGATTCAAAGTCTTGGCCATATGTTTCCCTGTTAGTTGCTGCTAAGAATGAGGAACAGGTGATCGGTTCACTGGTCGAATCTTTGTTGCATATCGACTATCCGACTGACCGTTACGATCTCTGGATTATTGACGATTACAGTACAGATGCCACACCAGAAATACTCGATAATTTGGTCAAGCGACATCGTCAACTCAACGTCATCCACAGAGGACCTGGGGCGATAGGTGGTAAGTCTGGTGCGTTAAATCTGGTCTGGCCGCAAACGAAGGGAGATCTACTAGCGGTTTTCGATGCGGATGCTCAGGTCTCTAGCGATTTACTGCGCTATGTGGTGCCGATGTTTGATCCGGAAAAAGGGGGTAAGAAGACAGGTGCCGTGCAGGTGCGTAAGGCGATCGCGAATGCCACTAAGAATTTCTGGACACGCGGTCAGAAGGCTGAGATGGCACTAGATTGCTATATGCAACAGCGGCGAATTGCGGTAGGCGGCATTGGTGAACTACGGGGCAATGGTCAGTTCGTTAGGCGAGAGGCGATCGCCCAGTGCGGCGGCTGGAACGAAGAAACCATCACCGATGATTTAGATTTGACTATTCAACTGCACTTGCAGCAGTGGGATATCGGTTTGCTATTTGCACCTGCCGTCGGTGAAGAGGGCGTTACGAATCCGCTTGCGCTTTGGCATCAGCGCAATCGCTGGGCAGAGGGTGGCTTTCAGCGCTATCTAGACTACTGGCGTCAGCTAGGAAAAAATCAATTGGGCTGGGGCAAGTCACTGGATATGTTAGGGTTTTGGATTATTCAATACATGTTGCCTTTAGTCGCGCTACCTGATTTAGTGATCGCGCTGATCCGCCGTCAGACGCCAGTCTATGCCCCGATTACGATACTGGCTGTCTGTATGTCTGGAATCGGCATGTTTACAACCTTGCGCCAGTCCGAGCGCACCTCTGTATGGAGCGCAATCGTGCAGACCATACGCGGGTCTATCTACATGCTGCATTGGCTAGTTGTGATCGGCTCGATGGCCATCCGAATTTCCGTGCGGCAGAAGCGATTGAAGTGGGTCAAAACTGCCCACGGCAGCTAGAGGCATTGAGCTAGATAGATTGAGCCGAACCGGTTGAGCCGAACCAGTCGAGCTATGTGATCTAAGTCCGGGTCATCTCAATTTGGATACCTTAATTTTGACAATAAGTACTGATAGGGCAACGGCTAGAGCTATGCCCACTATTGCGATCACCAGCAGGGTGCTATGGCGGATGGCGATCGCACTCAAGGCCCAAACGATCACCGCTGGATAAGAAACGTCCCTGTACTTCGAGGCTACTACCATTGCTAATCCTGTACTGATTGCCATCATGAAGACAGTTGCTAGCAGTCCGCCGCCGGAGGCGTTAACAGTGCTCGAAAACTCTCCTAAGTTCTCTAGGGGGACATCCATGACATAGAGCGCTCCGGCAATATTGACGATTGTAGCCACCGTAATCCACCCAAAGTAAATGCTAACCGGTGCCTGATATAACCAGCGTTTTTTCCAGGACGTCTGCACAGAGCGCGTGTTGAGATAGGCATACGCTAAGCACAGCCAGATACCCAGAATTAATAGGACAGATAGCCAGAACCGAAATGTCAAGAAGACATATATCCAGATGATTTGCAGCACGCACGCGCCGATAATTCCCCAAGAAGTCTTTTGAAAGGCGGGTTCATGCCGCTGAGCAGGGAGCGCTTGGTAGATGCTGTAAGCAATTAACCCAACGTAGATCAAACCCCAAATCGCGAAGGCAAAGCCTGCGGGTGTAATCAGCACGCCGCCTAATATCGTATTAGACACTTCCCCTGTGTTCTTTCCGGCAGGTGGATAGACATTAGAGATACCGTTGATGACGATCGCCATCAAAACTGCTACTACGGTCAGCCACTGCCGCACAATCTGTATCCTGGTCTGGCCAATAGATCTTTGCATAGCTAGTTCCAGTAACTAGCTCTAGTAAAACCTAAATGTAGTGCTAGCGACTTCCTCCCTTAATCCGTCTTATTCATTCCTTCGGCGGAACGAGTTTACAGATAGAGCCAAACTCGCTTTGTGTTTCTACCTGACAGTTGGCTTCAATATGCTTAGCTAGGGTTGGGTGCTCGTTCTGAAGTATGGGGGCTTGAGTTTGGGTGATCGCTAGCCAGTCTGCCCCCCTTCCCCTAAGATCCTCAAACATCTCGATAGAATCGCTCTCATCTTCTGGGAAAACGCTCCAGTCAATATCGTTATTAGCAGGTGGAAATGTCCAGCCTCGCCGCTGACTGTAATAAATCACGTTGGGATCGCCTAAGTCGCTAGACATTGAGACCACCATATCTCCAGGCTCAGAGATCTGTCGTAGCAGCTGTCCTAGCTCGTAGCTTTCTTCTCCATAGTGCCGACTGTACATCCCTTTGAGTCTCACATGACTCACTCCAGAGATGATCAGTAGAACAGCGACGATAGTGGTGATAAAAACAGTCTTTTGAGCAGATTTCCTAGGACTGTATGGTTGAAGCAGAGGAGAAAATACTGAGGCTAAAAGCCGACCGACTACTAACATGCCATGACCTGCTAGCGCAGCAACTGCCGGATTGAAAATATGAAAGTTCCAAGGATTGTCAATCAGCTCTCGAGCGCCAATGAAGTAGTACAAAGCGGCCGAAAATAACCACCAGTGAAAGAACCAAGGCGCCTTACAAGATGATTTTTGAGAAGAGAGAGTCGGCCTAGTGGCAAAGATTGGTTTGAGAGGGCTCTTTTCTAGGTTGCTCTTGAAGATTTGCTTGCCTGGCAAGACGACTATGCCAATTAGCAGCAAAATCATAATTGGCCATGTCCAGAGCCAATAGTAAGTGCTGCGTACAAAGTCTGGAATGAAGTAAAGCTCTTCAAACCATCGGCTGAACCCCTGCACCCAGATCCAATTAGCAGATCCGGCAAAGTGGTAGGGTGGATAGTTGCTTGCTAAATACTTAGCCCAAAGATAGTAAGCAACTATCGGCAGCAGCGATAGCGTGCCCGCGATCGCAATCGGAATTAAACGTTTGTAATTGAGTTCTCGCTTCTGGCGCAAAATCACAAACAGTGCATAGAGCAAAGGAATGCCTACCATCAGGCCAGTAATTTTCGAGAGTGCTCCCCAAGAAAAAATGACGGCAGCAAACAGAAGATAGCGCCAGCTCCCCGTCTGCAGGTGAGCCACCAATAGCCAGCAGCTGGTCGTCATCAACGCGGTCATCGCTGGGTCAGGCAAAAAGGAACGATCAATAAAAACGCCGCCAGGAAGAATGGCCATAATCGCAGCGCTGGCGATCGCCCGCTCGTCATCCCAGACGCGGCGAACAAGCTGGTAGAGCGCAAACACTCCCCAAACGCCAAATGAAGCTGCCACTGAGCGGCCTATCCAGTCCTGCTGACCAAATACTGTGTAGAGTAGCGCTGATACATAGCTAACGGTTTGAAACTCTCTACCTTGATAGTTGGGGCCTACCCCTCCCCAGCTCACCTCAGGGAAAAAGATGTTCCAATTTGTGCGGTAGTAATTGTCTGCCATCATGGCTGTGCTGGTCTGCCGCCAGCTAAACACATCCACGTAGGGTTGATCGATGTGATTGAACCGTAAGGCGATCGCTAATATCAGAATTGCAATTAGAAAGTATGTATGACGTCTCGGCCTTAGCGCTTTCATCGATTGCTTTCCTATGGAAGTCGTAAGTAAAAATCTGTCCAAAATTTAGAATATTCGCCTACAGCGTTATCTATACGAAGAGCGGCGATCACCGGCCGCACAATTAGAATGGGCCAGCTACTCTGCCTCTTTGCCGGCCTCTTTTGCCGGCCTGTGGCTAGTTAGTAGCTATCTACATATATGGAGGCTTCCCTCAAATTCCTGTTTAACCTAGAATGCGGCGCAAAGCGCCAACTTATGATTTCTTTTGCGCATACTTTTTGTGCTTTAATCCACAGCATCCTAAGACGAACTTGTCTCCCCTCTAAACACAGCCAAAGTCTCCTAAGATAAACTTCATCTTCTTGTAAGCCTCAAGAAAATTTTTTAGGGCTTGGGCACCTTGGCTTTAGCCGCTTAAGTAGTTGAGTTCGTTAAGTAATTGTTCAGTATTTTAAGCTGTGTGTTGCTGTACAAAGTTGTCTTACCTTGAATAGTCTTTATGCAAGAAATATTCACGGGAGACGCCAGGGAGTTTAGTTAAGGTAAAAGCATCCCTTCACCCCTTTGTAGGATTCGATTATGACTAATCTCTCTAATCTGTCTTCAAAGCTTTCTCGGCGTCAGTTTAGCTGGGATGCGTTTGTTCTGCTGCTAGTGACTTTCTGGCTAAGTAGTAGTGTCTTGCTAGACTTTGTCATGATGCCGATGATGTACGAATCTGGCATGATGAACACGCCTGATTTTGCGACGGCAGGCTACAGCCTGTTTTGGGTGTTCAATCGGGTTGAGATTCTATGTGCAGCGGCGATTTTGACCGGGCTGTTGGTGCTGCGTCAAAACAGGACTCAGTATGACGTGATCGCTAGTGGTTCTCGCAGTCGCTGGGCGCTTTGGCTAAGTGGTGCTTTGTTTGTGATTGCCTTGGTCTATACCTACCTACTCACTCCGCAGATGGGCGCACTTGGCCTTAATCTCAGTGGTGAGTTTTTTGACCCTATCACACCTCAAATGAACCTAATGCACCTACTGTATTGGGCGCTAGAAGCGACGAAACTAGCCGCTGCTGGTCTATTAATGAAGCTCTGCTATCGCGATATGGCCAACAGTCTATAAATAAGGCCTGTCTTAGCACGAGATACTGTCCGTCTCCGGCATATCCTTTGGAACGTCGATACCTATGAAACTTTGATGCCAACTTCGATGCCTAAGTGCGTTCTAGCTGTTGGCTAGTCTGCGCTAGGTATTTGATCAAGTAGGTCATCACTTAGAAGGCTGTTGGCTGTCTCTTTGGACGCTTCAGCTTCTGGCCACAGCAATCGCACTGCGAGGAGTCCGAATCCGATTGCCGCAATGCCTTTGACAATCTTTTCAGGCAGAAAGAGCGCTGTACTTTCGCCTAGAATCACGCTGACAAAAGAAGCCAATAGTAAAGCACTTGCAGATCCTAGAAAGACCGCTTTAGGGGAAGCAGAAGAGCCGCCAAGGGCCATCGCGGCCAGTTGACTTTTATCGCCTAGCTCAGAGATAAAGACTGCTGCAAATGTCACAAATAATAGCTGAAAATCCATTCTTACCTATGTAGATAGCCTTTGAAGAAGATAGCCTTAAATGCGTTTGCATTGTTCTTAGGACTTAGTGCTTAGACTCAACTAATGGGCCTAGCCCTTAGCATTAACTCTGCAAACTAGCTTCAAGAGCCAACAATATCACCAACTAACCCGATGGTAATCAGCAACAGTAGAATCCCTGCCCAAGTGTCTAAAGACTCTTCTGAAACGCGTTTGGATAGCCACTGACCTAGTAAAACTCCAATCAAGCTAGTTGATATTAACGCTAAACCCGCGCCAGCAAATACTATCAGCGGCGATTGTGATTCAGCGCTCATCAACATTGTGGTTATCTGTGTTTTGTCACCTAACTCTGCTAGAAAAATGGTGAGGAAGGTGGAGAAAAAAACGCTCCAAAAGCCATTGGTTGAACGCTGCTCGCCAACCTTGACGGCAGTCGGCGTTTCGATCGAATCATTTAGTCCCAGCTTGGTAGGTTCTAACCTGCTAGATTCAGAAGTCGTGGGCTTAGAGGTCACAATTTACCTAACTTCATAATTTTCTTATTATCTGTGATGACCTGCTGCTACTGCAATCATTGCTTGCTACTATCTGCTTCGCCCTCAATTGTAATCACCTGCGTATCTACACCAATCGCCTCGTAGAACCGATTCATCTCTGGGCTTATATTGCCGTATATAGCGTCAATTTGCTGCTCACAGCATTCAATCGCGAAGTCGTTGAGTTTGTCTGGTTCAATGTTGTAGAGCTGTTCAAACGTATCTGCTTGTACTCGGCAAAAGTTTGGCCGCTGATCGTAAATTGAGCAAGTTCGCTGGTCTTGGTTGTAGTGAATGCACCAGCCATCATCGCCGACCATACTCAGGTACAGACTGAGCTCAGTAGGTGATAGGTAGTCAGCAAGATCTGGCCTATCCGCTGGGCTAAGCTCACAGCAGGCACCACAGTTTTTTACACACTGCCAAGTTGCCATATTACTCACTTCCATACCTTACGTCTAATGTGTCCTAAATCTAGTGAAACTCGCCATAGCTAAGCAAACGACGGACCTTAGAATTTTGTAAACAAAGCTTAATGTGAGCCACCGCAAACAGGTACAATGCTGTGAAGTGAAATTGCTTGATGTGGTTCGGTTTAAACAGTTTGGAGGATAAATAGCTCTGTTGAATAGCGCTCTTTCTTTGATAAATAGTATCGATTTTGTTTTGATCGCTCAGCTAACGATGCTGGCACTAGTGGTGATCGCTGGCCCTGCGATTGTGTTTCTGCTGGCACTTCGGGGCGGCGATCTATAAAGTGCTCCTTCGGTTAATTCTTTCCTTAGCTGAGCTTGAACCGAATTTGTCAAAGGCCCTATGACTACCTTAGTGAAGTCATAGGGTTTTATTGATGTTATCTAATTTTCTATCAAGGACGCTCTTTCTCTATCAAGCGCGCTCCTTCTAGGCTGTGGTATCTTTCCGTTTTTGAAGGATGAACTGCGCGATCGCTAGATCCACTGGCGTGGTCACTTTCAAATTAGTCTCTTCTCCGTTCACTATGCTGACAGGGACACCGCATTTTTCCAATAGCGCCGCATCATCGGTTACCTGCCAACCTTCGCTTTGTCCTTTGGCGTGACACTGCTTTAGCAGCGCGACTTCAAATCCTTGGGGTGTCTGCGCGGCCCATAGCTGTGAACGATCTGGCGTGCTCGTGATCACGTTTTGCGCATTGACTTGCTTGATGGTGTCCTTCACAGGTACCGCGGCAATAAATCCTTTTGACGCTAGCGCCGCCTTAGCACAGCGATCGAACAGTGCTGGCGTAGCTAAACAGCGGGCCCCATCGTGAATCAAGACGTGCGTAGCCTGGTTTGGAAGTGCCTGCAGCCCGTTGAAGACTGAGGCTTGCCGGGTATCACCGCCCTGGATGAATTGAATGGGCTTCTGTATCTGGCACTGATTGACCATGGCCTCGATGTCCGGGCGATCTATGGGCTGGCAGATAATGCCAATCCACTCGAGGCTGCTAGCTGACTCTGCGGCGATCAAAGTCCAGGCAAGGATAGGACGCGACAGTAGGGGAAGCAGGAGTTTGTTGCGATCGCTTCCCATGCGACGGCCTACCCCGGCTGCTGGAATCAGTAAATGCATAGGATTTAGATTAGTGTTGCTTTGCTGCTGGTGACTGCTACTGGTTACATAGAACACCTTTTTGGGCTTATTTCAGTTTTATTTCCGTAGAATTTCGCTAAGCTCACCAGCGTCGCTTAGAATGATGAGCGGATAAAAATACGAATTTTAACCGCATGCGCATACTGGCCATAGTCCCTGGTGGCATCAGTGATCAGCTTTTGTTTTTTCCAGCTTTAGAAGATATTAAGCGGGTTTACCCAAATGCTGAGATTGGTGTTGTCGCCGAGCCCAAGGCATCTCCCGCCTACCGAGTCTCAAAAATTGTCGATACCATCATCCCGTTTTCGTTCTCGGCTGCTAATAGTCCCTCCGATTGGGCTAATCTGCTAGGCAATGTGCGTGATAGAGAATATGAAGTGGTGCTCACGACCGACCTGAGCTGGTCGATGGGCCTATTGCTCTGGCTTAGCGGCGTGCCAACTAGGGTAACGCTCGAAGGCACAAGCGCCCCTTACTTCTACACCAGGGTCCTGCCAGATAGTGCCCAATCCTCTCACTATCAAGCGGATCGCTATCATAATCTGCTATCGGCTATCGGCATTGAAGGACCTACGCCAGCACTATCGGTGAATGTGCCAGAAGCAGATCTAGCTTGGGCAAAGGAACTGCGCGATCGCCTTGGCCTCAAAGATGGCTATGTCTTGATGTATCCAGGTCCAGACACCGGTAGTGCTGAGGCAGGTGCGCGCTTCCCAGTGCCTAGCTGGCAGGCTGTGATTAAAGATTTTCGAGAAAAGCAGCCCCAGATGCCAATCGTACTCCTTCAAACAGAAGGCAGTATTCCACAAATCAATGCGCTAAGAGTCGGCGACGACAAACTAATTGTGGCCAACGCTGAGAATCTAGGTCAGGCCGCCGCCGTTATTGCGGGCGCAGATCTGCTGCTGACCCCTGATAGCTATGTTATGCAGCTATCAACTGCCCTTAAAGTGTTTACGTTAGCGTTGTTTGGTAAGAACAAGCCGGCGGAAATGCTGCCGGCAGCCAAAGGCGAAGAAACCCGTTTCTTAGGAATTGCTTCGAAAACAAATCTAATTGCTGATATCCCACCTGAGACAGTATTAGAAAAGGTCTGGGGAGGATAACCTTTCCTCTAGGCTACTCTGTATGGTTCCTGGTTGTGATGTTTTGTTCGGTCATCGTAGGCCAGCGCCGTACCAGTGCCGTAATATTGCGGTAGAGACCACTTGTTAAATCTAACCCCTTGATTAAAGCCATGGACCGTATCCAAGAACAGGCATCAGAGTTGTGGGAGCTTATCTTTAAAGATGAAACTGCTGAAACCTATCAGGCAGCCCTAAACTTAACAGGCAAAATTCTGACTGATACGGCCCGCCTTCTTTGGTTGATTATTTGCTCTGTTTTTGTCTTTGGTGCCTGGTTTAGCGATGCTTCTGTAAAGGCGGGCAACAACATCAGGCTCTGGCTAGATCGGCAAACGAATAGCGATACGACGACTGAAGCATCGAAGCCGCTGAGTGAGACTAGTAAAGACGTGCTTGACAAGAGTCGTACAGCTATCGTCAAGCTAGTGAATAAGGCCCGAGAAGAGCTAGGCCTAGAAGCAGAGCCCTTGCCGACACCTACGAAGAAAGCGGATGCTCTAGCCATTCCCGCTAAGACCGCCGTCCCCTCCGCTGCTCCAAAGGTCTCATCTGAGACAACCTCGCCAGTAGCCTCTCAGCCAGAATCCCAGACAGCATCGCCTCAAACGACCACCCCTCCAACTACAAAGGTAAGCGACAGCTCCTCTGAAGATTTAACGGACGATATGGTTGAAGAGGTGGTAGAAGACGACACGGCAGAGAGCTGGCCACCGCAGGCTACCGACGACTAGAGCACCGACGACTAGAGCGTCGCTGCCGCTAACTGCCACTGCCTAGCAGGAACAGACCAATCATAGTGATGCTATTCCAGGTGCTATGTAGCAGAATTGAAGACATCAAATTTCGCGACTTAGCGTACACGAATCCTAAGATAGCGCCTAGTACTGTCAGCGGTAAAACTTCTGAAAAACTTAGGTGTGCCGTCGCAAAAATCAAGCTGCTCAGCCCGATCGCTGTCCAGGTTGACATATAGCGAGTGAGCGAGGGAAGTAAAAACCCTCGAAATAAAATCTCTTCAAAAATAGGAGCGGCGATCGCAGCTGTAAACAAAAACATTCCTAGCGCCACCGGATCGCGCTCTTCTAGCACCAGCTGAAGGATCGGATTGTTCCCTCCTTGCCCTTGCCAAATCTGCTGATTCAAGGCTGAGACACCTAGCATCAGAGGCAGCGCTACAAGGTAACCGCCCCCTCCCCACAGCGGCCACCGACCAGCCAGCTCAAAGCGAAACCATGCTTTAGAAAGTGGTAAATATTGCCTGATAGCCCAGTACAATACGCCTAGCGTGCTTGCCGCCATCAATAGGTAGAACACCAGAGAGTACAGCGCTTTCCCTCGGCTGTTTAATCCTAAGATAGTGGCCGCTGCAGCTAAGCCTGAATCAGTTAGACTAGCAGTCTGTAAACTGCCTGATTGAGTAAGCAGCAACCCTACTTGCAAGACTAAAGGTAGCGCCAGCTGGCCGATAAATAAGAAGCCGCCGACAATAACTAGCCAAACCACTTCCCAATTCCAAGGCACTTCCCAAGGAGTCTGCGTAATCGCCAAGATAGATTCCTTCCCTCTGAGTATCCGCTGAGCGACTAGCGCAATCAATAGTCCAACACCTAGCAGACCCCCTAAAGAAGGCAGCAGGCTAATCACGCTAAGTCGGATTAGTGTACTCTCTGCGGTGTCGGCCTGTGTCGTTTCAACTTGCGCGAGTAATTCGCTTTGACCTGTTGTCTCATACAGCCTGGCAAGCGCCGACTCTCGATACCAGCCCCTAAGATTATTGTTAATCACATCTGCTGTTTCGGGGTGAGTAATTGGCGGATCTTTCCAAAGATCGGCAAGTACTGTAGCAGTGACTGTTGGCGCTGATAAAACTTTGCGAGTGTCTTTCGTACCCTTTTGAGATAGCTTCTTCCAAGTAGAAACAGCCTCTGCTACATCCCCTGTCTGCGCTTCTATCATCCCTAAGCGCAGATCGATTTGGTCAATTAAAGCCTCTTGCGACCTGGCAGTAGCCATCAGCTTTTGAGTGCGTTCAATATCTGGCCCCGGTGAGCTCTCAAGCTGCTGCTGCAAACGGGCAAGGCCGGTAGCCGCTTCTTTGCGTACCTCTTTGTATTGTTCAGTAGCCGATTCTAGGGCGTCTTCTCCAAAGACAGCTTGGCGAAACTGTTGAACTTCAGCCTCCGGCAAGCCGCTGCCGCTCCATTCGCTAGCTTGAACTAATAGGTCAGTTTGATAGAGCTGAAGCTGATTGCCAACCTGCGGTTCACCAAGACTGCTAAAAAGTGAATTCCCCATCACCCACGCCACGAGCAGTGTCAAAACAGAGAGAACAATTCGCTTAGGGGTCATGCTAGTGATAGTGGATGAAAAACTTATTATCGCACTTTGCTTCGTCGCGTGTTCCGCAGAAAATAACTGTCGCGCTCTAATTACAACTAATTACAACAAGTGAGCACAACAAGTGGAATCGTCTTGCGTCCCTAGTCTTGCTAAACTTACAAGATCTCGCTAATTCAGCGTCGGATTTTCTTCACAAACGGTATCCTTACGTTCTTTCTTTATGACTAGCTCAAATGCTTCTGATCAAACACAGCTCGACCAGACGGCTACCCAGTTAGATGAAGAAGCAACGCAGACAGGATTAAGTGAAGCCCAGTACAAGCGCAAAATGAAACGGCGCAAAGAGGTTCAGCAGGAGCGATTAGCCAGTCGTAGCGCAGAGAAAGGACTGATTGTTGTCAATACGGGGAACGGCAAAGGCAAGACGACGGCGGCGTTAGGCATGGTGCTGCGATCGCTTGGTCATGGGTTTAAAGTGGCGATTGTTCAGTTCATTAAGGGTGGCTGGGAGCCAGCAGAAAAAGCGGCCCTGAGCCATTGGCCAGATCAGCTGGCGTTTCATGCGATGGGTGAGGGCTTTACCTGGGAGACGCAAGATCGCGATCGCGATATCCAAACCGCTCAAGCCGCTTGGGAGAAGGCGCTGGCATACATTCGCGACCCAGACTACCGTACCGTATTGCTCGATGAAGTCAACATCGCTCTGAAGCTAGGATATTTATCCATCGATCAAGTATTAGCGGGCATAGAGGAAAAGCCCGAGATGAATCACCTCATCTTGACGGGTAGAGGCGCACCGGCTGAACTGATTGAGCGCGCCGATCTAGTCACGGAAATGACTTTGATCAAGCACCCTTTCAAAGAGCAAGGGATAAAGGCGCAAGCGGGCATTGAATTCTAGTACGGCTATTGCCCTTTCACTTGAGATAGCGGCCTGCGGAGTGAATTGGCCTAGCATCAGTAAAACTTAGTCCCTCGTGAGGCATTATGTGAAAGATAAAAATGCTAATCCTTAATGCTAAAAATTACTCGTCTTTCAAAGCAGTTCGGTGAGCGACAGGTGCTGACCGAACTCTCGCTAAGCCTACAGCCTGGAGAAATATATGGATTGTTAGGTCCAAACGGGGCGGGTAAAACAACTGCACTGAACCTGCTATGCGGCCTACTACAGCCAGATAGCGGGGAGATTATGGTTCAAGGCCGGCCAGTTGATCGCTCAACTAAACGAGTGATAGGGGTGATGCCTCAACAAAATCTGCTCTATCAGAGTCTAACCTGCGCAGAGAATCTAGCTTTTATTGCTCGCATTTACGGCCTAAACAAAAAAGAAACATCGCGCAGAGTGCAGATATGTTTAGAATCTGTGAACTTATCAGCGCGTTCTAATAGCGTGGTCGGTAACCTGAGTGGTGGTATGCAGCGGCGACTAAGCCTAGCAGCGGC
Source organism: Synechococcus sp. PCC 7335 (assembly GCF_000155595.1). NCBI lineage: Bacteria > Bacillati > Cyanobacteriota > Cyanophyceae > Synechococcales > Synechococcaceae > Synechococcus > Synechococcus sp. PCC 7335. The sequence goes on from NZ_DS989904.1 coordinate 1,234,585, forward strand.
AATTGTTCATCAGCCAAAGCTGGTAGTGCTTGACGAACCCTCTACCGGGTTGGACATCGAGGCAAGATACGAAGTCTGGGAGTTGATTCGCTCGCTAAAGCAGCAGGGAGTGACAGTGCTGCTGACAACACACTTGCTCGATGAGGTAGAGCGGCTATGCGATCGCATTGGCATTATCAAACAGGGCAGACTGCTTGCAGAAGGGACGCTTGAGCATCTACGCGAGCAAATCCCTGCTAAAGAAGTGGTAGTGATTGATACCGATGATGAGGTCGGTGTGATTGCCCGCGCCCAGTCTTACGGATTTACGCTTCGGCGCTATGGTAGAGATTTAGCCTTTTGGGTGCCAGAACTTCTAGAGCTCCCACAGCTGCTACAGCGCTTTTCCGGGTTGCCTATCAACTCAATTTCTCGTCGCGCCGTAGGGTTGGACCATATCTATCTAGAAGTCACTCAAAATCAATCCCACCACACGATTGGGCGTGAAGAAGAAATCCCGTCGCTAAAAGTAGCCTCTGCGGCTGTTTGAGTCTCTAAGCGTATCGCTTTCATAGAGCTTGCTTAGGATATATTTGAAGATTGCAATTGGAGATGTCAACCCTACCTGCAAGCCTGCAACTCTACTGCGTAGATGCTCCAATGCATCAGGCCATCTGCTATACCTTGTGTATGGTTGTTTTGCACAACGTTATCTGGTTCTAGCATAGGTTTGTGCCATGGTGAAGCTTTTGGTCGTGGTCATTTCGACAGTTTTGGTCATCTCGATTGCCATCCTTTCCGTTCAAAATGCTACCTTGATCCAGCTAACCTTTCTAAATGGTCAGAGCGTTCCTCTGCCCATTGGCATCTGGATTTCCTTGGCGCTAGGCGTCGGCATGCTAGGCAGCGCTCTACTGCTGAGTCTCTTGAGTAGAAAGAAATCAAGACCATAGCGTTTGTCACTTTTCAGTATAAGGACGCTCAGCTGTGAGACGGCTTTTTGCTGCAAGCTATGCGAAGCAGCGGTAGGAACCCGCATCGCTTTGTGGCTTTAGGAAACGCTTACCAAGCCAAAAGGCTAAATGATTCACCTTCCTTGTAGGCATAGCCTTCTCTATAAGAGCGCATCGGAGGACCGCTATCTTTTGTAAGCAGGGCGGATAGTTAGTTTTCTAGCTGGGCGATCGCGGTGCTCTGATAGTAATGGTTCAAAATTTGCTCATAGTCCCAGCCCTTTTCAGCTAGAGTGCGGGCGCCCCACTGACTCATGCCGACACCGTGGCCGTAACCTGAGCCAGTAACGGTAATCATTTCTGTATCTTCGTTCAAGTCAATGTCAAACCGAGTACTGCGCAGCTTTAGTGCAGAGCGAACATCTCGGCCTCGCAAGGTTCTAGTACCGTCCTCTCCTGCGAAGGTAATAGATGCGACTCGCCCACTTGGTGTTAGTTGAGCAGTGCCAATAGTATGGATCTGACCAATGTCGCCAATCTTATGACTAAACTCAGTTAGGGTATAGGTTTCTTGCCAACTGTAGACAGGTGAGCCTTGATCGAAGTCTTGAACACTGCGTAGATAAGGTACGTCGCTACTCCACACGTCTGCAGCATTCTCGGTGCCGCCGCCCGAGGACGAATGAAAGATGGCTTCGATAACGGTGCCATTGTAGGTCACTACCTCCCGGGCCGTGCTATCGACAGCGTTAATGGTGTTGGGATGCTCTTGTTCTATTCCCTTGTATACCTGGTAAGTAGTGGTTGCATTGAGGTCGTAGAGGGGATGTTTAGAGCGCGATTGCTTGTACAAAGCGTAAGATCTAGCGGCTACTGCCTGAGACTGTAACGCAGCTTGTGGCCAGCTTGTCGGCATTTCACTACCTACTACGCTATACAGATAATCTTCCAACTCTACATAGTTAATAGCGAGTAGTTTGCCGCCTTCTTGAGCTACCCGCACTCGGCCGCGGTACCAACTGCCGTTGATCCAAACGAACCCGTCGTTAGCAGGCTCTAGCCAAAACGCATCCGACTCAGATAAGACTGTGCCATCGTTAACTAAATCGATGTCGGAAGTATCAGATTCCATGCTGACACCTTGCAACTGAGGAAGCTGATAGATTGCCTCGCCGCTGCCGTTACGGATAACCGCTGTCGTAGAACTACCAATAGTAACGGTGTCCTGGTCTTGCCCAATCGCTACTCTTAGCTCGACTGCGGCCTGCGCCGGTAGCACAAGCACCAGCCACAGGAGCATCCCACCCCACCACCGCAAGCTCCATCGCAGCGCTGATCCATGCTGCCGCCTAGAACCAGTCCCGTCAACTGCCTGATCGTTGCTCCCCAATGTCTGGTTGACCAGACCGAAAAGCCAGTTTTTAGCGAAAGAATTAGAGTTGGCAGACATGATTAAGCAAGGTTAGGGAGGTAAAGACACGCGTAGCGCTTGGACGAATGATTTAACGTATCAAATTTTGCTGAGCTTACGCTTCAACATTCCCTTAGCATCTTAGAGATTCCAATTGTCTCGAACAAGATTAGTGGCAGTTTTTGGGTTGGCTACTGTCGGAAGGCTATAGGTTTCTCTAGTGCGGCCTGTCTAAATTGAGAGTTTAGTGGATCAGCACGGATGATCCTAGTGGCGCTTAGTGGGTTTAGCTCAATCGGTAGCCTCTGACGATTGAGCGTCTGGCTTGAAAATTAGCTGAATACCTAGTGCCGTTAGGCCTAATGCTGCTACCCCAAAGACGCCTGCTCCCAAAGCTGCTATGCCAGTTACCAGTGTCCGAACCGCAGCCGAGATGTTCACTGCCACCGGATTGTCTGAAACAATTGGCTTGCTAGCAAAGGTTGCGGCAATCGAAATCGTCAGCCGATAGGCCAGTAGAGAAAGCGTGGCTGCCATCAGCGCTCCTGTAAAGCAGCGGAGCGGTGTTGCTGGCTTTTGACCACTTTCAAGATCTGAATCTTCAATGTCTGAAGCGTTAGTCGGAGTAGGCGAATTGGACTCTTCCATCAGTTGATTCCATCAGTTGGCAGCTATGGGTTTCGGCAGCGCTAATCACCTGTTTAGTACTCGTTACCTGTCTCGAGTGCGGTGTGTCTACCCAATCTCTAAAATACCGTGAGTGTGAAACGCTTGCCTCGCTCCTATTGAGATAGGATTTTCCCGCTGAGCGATCGCACACGCTAAGATAAGGTGCTAGCAAGCCCAGTCACCCATGACTTCCCTCAGGGCTATCTCTAATAAGGAATGGTTTGGCCTGTGCCTGCGAGAACTGGACGGAAAACAAGCGCTAACCCTGCGCCTAGAAATGACCCTAGGGCCGGTCCTAAAGTCGGTAAAAGAGCGCGAAAAAGATTTGGTCAGCACTGGCTGTGTAGCGATCAGGTGCTCAACCAGATTGTGAGGGCGGGCGAGTTGGCTGAAGGCGACCTGGTGCTAGAGATTGGTCCTGGCCAGGGCGTACTGACCCAAAGGTTGTTAGACACCTCTGCAAAGGTGCTCGCGGTGGAAATCGATCGAGATCTGTGTTTGCAGCTTAGCGATCAGTTTATTGCAGACATGGCGTCTGGGCAGTTTCGGCTGATTGAGTCTGACTTTTTAGAGCTGAACTTTGACCAGGCGCTGCTTGATTTTGAGCTAGATCGACCCAACAAAGTAGTTGCGAATATTCCTTACTACATCACCGCGCCTATTTTAGAGAAGCTGTTAGGGACAATGCGATCGCCCAACCCTTTCCCCTTCAGCAATATTGTCCTCTTAGTCCAAAAGGAAATCAGCGATCGCCTCTGCGCTCAACCCGGTACTAGAGCTAACGGCGCACTCACTATCCGAGTCCAGTATCTAGCTGAGTGCGAAGAGATCTGCTTAGTTCCGCCTAGCGCCTTTAAGCCTACTCCTAAAGTAGACTCCGCTGTTGTTCGACTTCGGCCTCGACCCTTTCTTACCCCCGCTGAAGATCCCATCTTCCTCAGTCAGCTGGTCAAACTTGGGTTTTCTCAAAAGCGTAAGATGCTACGTAACAACTTACAGAGCATTGTTGATCGCGATACGTTAAGTGCGCTTCTAGAAAGCCTTTCTCTCAATCCTCAAACTAGAGCAGAAGGTCTAGGCGTTGGTGAGTGGGTCGCCTTGAGCAATGCTGTTGGAAAATTAAAGTCAGAAGTATAGACCCGCCCTCGATGCTCACTTTCCTCGCTAACGCCAAAATCAACCTCCACCTTGAAATCATTGGCAGTCGACCTGACGGCTTTCATGAGCTAGTTATGGTCATGCAAAGCGTTGCTTTAGCGGATCGCATTACCCTTCGCCCTCTAAACACACCAACTATTCAGATTCAATGTGATCACCCGCAGGTTCCTACTGACTCAGCGAATCTGGCTTATCAGGCGGTAGCACTCCTTCAAGAGCGACTGCCTCATCGAACCAATCAAAAGGGTGGGGTAGAAATCACAATTGAGAAGAAGATTCCGGTAGGGGCTGGACTAGCGGGCGGATCGTCGAATGCGGCTGCGGTACTGTTTGGTCTAGATATCTTATGGGATCTAGGGTTGACGCGGGTGGAGCTTCAGGAACTCGGCTCGGAACTCGGCTCGGATGTGCCATTTTGCTTGGCAGGGGGATGCGCGATCGCGACCGGCAGAGGTGAGGAAGTCAATCTACTTTATAAAAACAACAGCCTTCACGCTGTCTTGGCTAAGTACAATAGCCTTTCAGTTTCTACCCCATGGGCCTATCAGACCTATCGAGAGCAGTTCGGCCACACCTACATCCCCGTCGACAGATTCACTAGCTTAGAGAAACGCCGAGCGCGAGTGCATTCTGGCAGTATGGTCCAGGCGATCGGCAAAAAGCAGTCGCAGGCGATTGGTTCAAATCTTTATAACGATCTAGAGAAAATCGTGTTGCCAGCTCATCCTAAGGTCGCTCTGCTCAAGTCAACCATGACTGCTTTGGCAGCGCAGTTCAATGCTCTCGGTACCCTAATGTCTGGTTCTGGACCTACCTTATTCACGCTATCTGAAACGCCAGAGCAAGCCCAGTCTATGGCGAAGGCACTCCGTCAATCCGTTAGCGACTCAGATCTTATGGTCTATACCGCTCCATTTACCGCCCATGGCATTGAGACCCTCTCTTAGCAGTGAGACTTTGTTTTAATAGCCTGATGACGATCGATCTATAGCTTTCGCCACTTAGCTCTACACATTTTCTAGGACTGAAACCCTTGATGTATGAAGAGCTAAGTGGTCAGCAATGACCGTAGGCTTTGCCTTCTCGCAGAGTCTGCATCCAGCCATTGCCCCCTAATTGCGCTTAGTCCAAGTACCACACACTTAGAGCCTAATTGAGGGTTCTGTTCATCTATGCCTGTAATCTAGGTCTGTAATCTGGCGCTGTTTGCTACACTAAACGCTGTTACCTAAAGAAATATTCTATGAAGCGACTTCCCTTTGACAGCCAACAAGTCATGCGCCGCACTGAAGATCTGATCAGCGCCGCCTCAAATCGCTATCGCATCACTGTACAAGTTGCTAACCGGGCGCAGCGTCGTCGTTTTGAAGAGTTCGATAGCTTAGATGAGTCCAAAATGAAGCCTGTCCTACGTGCGATTGTCGAGATGTCGGACGAGCTAACGCAACCAGAGATCATCGGTGAATAGGCATTCAGCATTCAGCTAGCATTCAATTGGCGTTCCCATCTAGTTAACACAACCAAATTTCAAGTCAAACTTTAAGAAAACAAGCGTGGCTATGTATAAACACCTAAAGCGATATCGTTTATTAGGCGTCTTAGTGGCTACGTTTGTTGCGTTTAACGGAATCGCACTTGAACCCGGGCAAGCTCAGTCTCCATCTCGCGCTGTTAACCCTGCGGCCATATCGATACAGGTATATACCCAGATACCAGAACTACCTTTAGAAAATCAGTATGTCAGCAGTGAAACCGGAGAGGTCGCTGCGGAAAATACACTGGTTTCTAGAATTATTCGCTATCACCTATACATCAAGGACCGTCCTACTACTTTGCGACTTGATTGGAAGCTGACGATGGCTGATTTTCTCGGTGTATTTGAGCGGATATCTGCCGATGACTATCCTGACTACGGTTTGCGAGAAAATCCGATGGCTGGTGATATCTTGGCAGTTGAGAATCTAAGCTGGGAGGTACGCGATCTCCTTACCAATCTTCTTTATGAAGCATTTGTCTCGCCGACCATAGCGTCTAATAGTGACCGCAGGTGAAGCAAAAAGTCCTAGAAGGAAATGGTTGGCGACTGGGCTGGAACCCTGAGGCTGATAACTTTCGTGGTTTGATAGCTGGACCAGACTGGGCCCTAGAGTTGACCGCTGCAGAACTCAAAGATTTTTGTAGGCTCGCTCGGCAGTTAGATAGCACGATGAACGCGATGACAGTGCAACTAGTCGACGAAGAGCGTTTGAGCTGTGAGCAGGAAACTCAGATAGTTTGGTTAGAAGCTGAAGGCTTTCCGACCTGCTATGGTCTGCGCTTCATACTATTGACAGGCAGAAAGTGCGAAGGAGAATGGCCGCCTGATGTAGTTCCACAGTTGATTAGCGCTCTAGATCAATTACCTTTTCGTGACCTATAGCGCTAGACACTTCGGCCGTAGGCACTGCTCTGTAGGTACTTCTCTGTATACCTTGCGCTGTGCACTACGGGGCACGAGTTCGAAGGTCAATTCCGCATAAGTAATCAAGCTTAACTAGGTTAATCTTGATCACTAGCTTTATCAATCACTAGCTTTATTACTTTATCTACAGCGTCATCGAGTCTATAGCGTCATTGACTGCCCAATAGCGTTTCAATTTTCACGCGTATCCAAGTCGGAGCAGGCTACGCTCGCTAGTCTTACGGGCTATGAAGACGACTACAAGGCAAAAACTATAGGACTGTCCTCAGGAATTAATATATGGTATATATGAACTATATTCCTGTATACTATCCTATGGACGAAACTGGAATGGGTAGCGTACTAGAGAGCTACAGACCACCCATCTGTCTGCTCGTCGCTAGATAGAAAAAAGCATCCCTTCTACTGCCAGCTTAGGACTCCAAATGCCCTAAACCTACCCTAGGCCTACAAGAGCCTAACGGTCTCTGTATTACCTCAAAGGGCCGCAGATTACATTTTTAGGTGCTCTTCGTTCGGATGTTAGAAACAATGAAGCAACTGCTGAGGTTCTCTTTTCCCATGTCATAGAATCTGGACTTTGAGTTGGAACCCATGGCTGCTAAGCGATGAATATGGATAACTGTCCTCTACTTATCTTTAGAGCTGTCTAGTGACCGGACCTAGCAGAGAAAAGTATGTATGATAGATTCAATTTAAAGCTCCTGCGGATTGTCCAGAGGATAGGTCATGAGTAGTGGAAATATCGACCGTATCCCGGTCAATCAACTGAGCGATCGCTACCAATTAGCTAGAAGCGCTGTGTACAAGCGCATGTCAGATTTAGGAGTTGAGCGGGAGAAGATCGGTAATCGAGCATACGTCAGTAACGAGCAGGTCAAGCTACTAGACGAGCTGCATAATTTTATCGGTGTGGGCGGCAACGTTGCCGAATTCATAGCCCGTAAAGGACTCAACAAGCCTAGCCCCTCGTCTTCTAACAATTCTTCAGGACAGTCCTCAGGTCGATCCTCAGGACAATCCTCGGATCTAGCCCTCAACCAGTCTGATATGGTGAAGCTGATCAGTGCGATCGCGGCCGAAATGTCCACAAAGCTTCAGCCTGCTTTGTCTGCGCGCGATCCGCTAGCCTACTACGAATCCTTAGAGAAAGCAGCTAAAGGAGGATGGAAGTTGAGGACCTCTGAATTGGCAGAGCTACTAAAACTCGATCCTAAAGAGATTGAGGGCTACGGCCACACCTTCTATGAAGCAGGATTCATCTTTAATCGTGCAGGCTATCGATCGGGGGGTGAAGGTGCTTGGCTAGTCTCGAAGAGATAGAACTAGTCCGTTCTATTCTCAATCTCCCTTTGGTCTTGTTCATTGAATCTACAATGCTATGTACTTAGGACAGTCTGTAGGATAAGTATCAGGAAGATACTCAGGACTATATTGCAGACTGTCCTAAACGTATCTGATAGCTAGTAGCGCACTACTTTGAGGTAGTAGGGGTCGTGGGTTGTGCTATTCTTGATAGGCAAATTAGCAGCTTCGGGGCGTAGCGCAGCTTGGTAGCGCACTACTTTGGGGTAGTAGGGGTCGTGGGTTCAAATCCCGCCGCTCCGATTGTTGGACAGTCTGCATACAGGAGCTTAAAGCGTTGACAATTTGTCAGCGCTTCTCTTGTATCAAAGGTGTATTAAAGGGTCGCTAGGAGGTAAGGCGATAGCTGAAGCTAGATTGGACGATCAGCATCTGCTAGCCATACGGTTTTCTAGCCATCGTGCTCTTCCTCCTTGCTGATGGGTTTATTTTTGGCATAAGCACTAGGCACAACCTCCTATGGCACAATGGAATAAGCCCAATGTATAAATGATTGCCACCTGTGAGTATCGTAAAGTCGCCAGCCCGCCGAGCCGTTTTTCCCTTCACTGCGGTTATTGGCCAAGAAGACATGAAGTTAGCGCTGATCTTGAATGTGATCGATCCTAAGATCGGTGGCGTGATGATCATGGGCGATCGCGGGACAGGTAAATCTACCACAATCCGGGCTCTAGCCGATCTGCTACCAGATATTGAAGTGGTCGCCAACGACCCTTTCAACCGTGCGCCTGATAACCCTGACGTTCTAGCTGAATATGAAGGTCAAGACATCACAACGGCTAGTAAAAAGGTGCCTATGGTTGATTTGCCTTTGGGTGCAACCGAAGATCGCGTTTGCGGCACGATTGATATTGAAAAAGCACTTGCTGAAGGCAAGAAAGATTTTGAACCTGGTCTACTCGCTAAAGCAAACCGCGGTCTGCTCTATGTAGACGAAGTAAACTTACTAGACGACCATCTAGTCGATGTTTTGCTAGATTCTGCCGCCTCTGGTTGGAACACCGTAGAACGTGAAGGTATCTCCATTCGTCACCCAGCGCAGTTTGTTCTGATTGGTTCTGGAAACCCGGAGGAAGGTGAACTACGACCTCAGCTATTGGATCGCTTTGGTATGCACGCTGAGATTCGCACCGTTCGTGAACCGACGCTGCGCGTTCGGATCGTAGAGCAGCGGACTGAATTTGACCAAGACCCAGAGGGGTTTGCCGCCCAGTGTCAGGCTGAACAAGCAGCGCTGCAAGAGAAGATTGTGGCTGCCCAGAATCGACTAAAGGACGTCACGCTTGATCACGAGTATCAGCTCAAAATATCTCAAGTCTGCTCAGAGCTGAATGTAGATGGACTAAGAGGCGATATTGTAAGTACTCGAGCAGCCAAGGCGCTAGCCGCCTACGAAGGCAGAACTGAGGTCGCTTTGGAGGACATCCAACGAGTGATTGCGCTATGTTTACGTCACCGTCTGCGCAAAGATCCTTTGGAATCAATTGATTCTGGTTTCAAGGTAGAAAAGACTTTTAGCGCTACTTTCGGTGTTGCCGCGCCAGAGATGAATGGCCGTAAGCCTATGGCTACTCGATAATTTAGTACCTGCATGACTAAGCGCATTCTTGGTTTGGACCCGGGTTTGGCAATTTTAGGGTTTGGCGTGCTCGAGTATGACCCAGCCAAGATGCGAGACTTGATGCCAGATATTCGAGTCATAGACTATGGCATTGTGCAGACGCCTGCTCGTACGGATACCGGCCAGCGCCTTTGTACTATATATAACGACTTGCACAGCGTCATCGACGAGTACAAGCCAGATTTGGTTTCAATTGAGAAGCTTTTTTTTTATCGGATGGGTAATACCATTTTGGTTGCCCAGGCTAGAGGCGTTGTGATGTTGGTGCTAGCTCAGTGCAATTTGCCTTTTGTAGAGTTTACGCCTGCTCAAATTAAGCAGTCGATCACTGGCCACGGCAATGCGGATAAAGTAGAAGTGCAGGACGCTGTAGCTAGAGAGCTGAACCTAGAGGCAATTCCTAAGCCGGACGACGCGGCGGATGGTTTGGCTGTTGCTTTGACAGCTTGGTTTCGTATGGAATAGCGCAGACGAACCTGATCCTAGTAATTTGATGCCAGTAATCTGATGCTAGTAATCCAATGCGAATGAAGTGATGCCTAGGGAGGACGAGGTCGTGCCTAAGTTTGCAAGCGCTGTAGACAGAGTAAAGGTAGAGCAGCTGATGCAGCCTGCCTTGATTCGAGTCATTGATAATATTCGAAAGCAGTTGGATAGCACAGCCTGGGAAGGCCAATATGACGAGAAGCTAGTATGGCCAGAAGGAACGACGGTAGAACAGCAGGAAGAATACGCCAGGTTGCAAAAAGGACTGCATGGTGTGCCACCCGAAGAACACGATCGAGTGGCTGCGCTGATGGCCGTGTTGCCCCAACCGTCACCTATTTACACGCTCAGACTCACGCATGTTGGACAGGCAGATCGAACGATAGATATCTGGAGTTTGTGCTATCAGGTGTGTGCGTTGGCGCAGCCTCTAGACCAGAGAAGTGCCGCTCAGGAGGGTGCTCAATCAGTGATCGCAGCAGACAATAGCTTATTTGATGACGCGGGCGAAATCGACTGGCGAGCGCTTGATGATAAGACACTAAATCTTGTCAGCAGTCACTTTGCGGCTTTGCCAGCTTAACTGCTCAGTTGACCACTCGCTTTGCGGTTTAATTTGCCACTGGCTAATCTGCTATTGGCAAAATAGACTTACCCAATTCAAAGAATAGATAGGATGAGCTTTGGATGTGTGCTTATCTTTATCTAACAAGGAACAATTGCCGAAAGATTACGTACTCAACCTTAAGGAAGCGCTATGCAATTGGTTGGAATGCTGGATTCTCCCTATGTCAGACGGGTAGCGATCGCCCTTCATAGTCTCCATATCCCATTCGATCATTTGCCGCTGTCGGTCTTTCGCAATATGCCAGAGTTTAGTCAGATTAATCCATTAATCAAAGCGCCTACGCTGGTGTGTGACGATGGTGAAGTGCTGATGGACTCTAGTTTAATTCTGGACTATATCGAACGGCTCGCTGGCCCAGACAATACGCTCATGCCTGTGAGTATCAAGCCCTATCAAAGGACCATTCGCTTAATCGGACTAGGTATTAATGCCTGCGATAAGACGGTACAGGTCGAGTATGAGCGTAAAAGACCTGAGGAAAAACAATATCAGCCTTGGCGCGATCGCATCCAGACGCAGCTGATTGTCGCCTATGATCAAATCGAGACTTACGCCACCAAGGCTCCAGGCTGGTTAGTCACAGAGAAAATGACTCAAGCCGATATTACCGTCTGTGTCGCTTGGCAGTTTACCCGCTTCATTGCCGACGATGTAATCGACTCTAGCCGCTATCCAGGCTTGGCCTCACTCTCAAAACGCGCCGAAGCTAGCGCTGCTTTTAAAGCTGTGCCCATAGACACTAGCTGGGAGCCCAAGTTTTAGCTTGCTCCTGATGTCTCTGTATATTGCCTAATATTGCCTGAGCCGCTAGTATCCTTAGATTCAAGATGACTCGAAGTCTTATGAAGATAGATCTCTGTGCTGTACCGATTGAGACAGGTACGAACTATCCTGCCCCTTTTCGATTGGCTGTAGAGGGGCGATCGCGTCAAAGGGTCGGCAATGCCGCTGGCCTGACAAATTTTGGTGTCAACATCACAACACTTACACCCGGCAGTCAGTCAGCACTAAGACATTGGCATTCGGCTCAAGATGAATTTGTCTATGTGACGCATGGTGAGCTAGTGCTAGTGACAGATGCTGGTGAGCAAGTAATCAAAGCCGGAGAGATGGCAGGGTTCGCCGCAGGTGTTGCCAACGGACATCATTTGATTAATCGCTCTAGCTATCTGGCTACTTATCTAGAAATTGGCGATCGCACTACACCCGATCAAGTTGATTATCCAGATCAAGACTTGCAGTGTGTTCCTGTAGATGAAGGCGATAGAGTCTTTCTGCATAAAGACGGTCGAGCTTACTAGTGGCAAAAAGCTCGTGCCGAAGAGTCAGATATTAAGGCAGGTTGTTTTTTTCTGTCTACTTTTGTCTCTGGCGGTGATTATTGAAGTAATTGACTCGCGCCCCTGCCCACTGCAGCTTGTTTCGTAGCGTCCGGTAATAAGAATGATCCTTGCCTAGCAAGATAAACTTTGCCAAATGACTGGCCATACGTATATCGACCCTTTGTCCGGGCCAGATCGTAGTGGCTAATACGCCATCAGCCCACAGCTTAGTATTTCCTTCAGGGTCAACAAGTGGCCAGACGCTGACAGTGCTACCGGGTGGCAGCACGATCGGGCGGCTAGATAAGCTCATCGGACAGATTGGAGTCACAATCAATGCGTGCATACCTGGATGCACGATCGGGCCGTTAGCCGAAACCGTATAGCCTGTCGAACCGGTCGGTGTGCCAATAAGTAGACCATCTCCTTGATATTGATCGACCACCTCTCCATCTATCTCTACTTCTAGCGTAGAGGTAATCATGCGATTCGGAGAGGCCGGTTTCACACACATTTCATTAAGCGCAAAGTAGCGATCGCTCACCGGCTCAATGTTGTGGGATTCACCTTTGTGCGTTCTTGCTTGCAACATCATCCGTCGCTGCACCGCAAATTGATCGCCTAGCAAGCGCTCCCATACCCGCTCAAAGTCGCCAATAACCTCCGACGAGTCTGCCAAAAAGCCAAGATGGCCCCCGATATTCACAGCCAAGATAGGAATATCATCCATTGCCAAGTGACGGGCAGCGGCTAGTGCGGTACCGTCTCCTCCTAACGCAACGGCAAGATCGATCGGCTGAGGCGTAGATTCTAGAAAAACAGGATAGGGGTTGTCTTGAGCACCACTCGGACCCATCATCACATTGGCGCCATGAGCTTCCAACTGCCGAGCACACTTATCGGCGCAGCTCTTACTACGCTGGTTGCCAGCCTTGTATACAATAATGACTTGCTTGAGCTGCACAGCGCTCCCTAGTTTCTACCAGCCGAATGACAACTACCACTTAAGTAGATTGAACTGCTCCATATCAACGGTGTCACGATTGCGATAGATAGATAGCACGATAGCTAGACCCACAGCAGCTTCAGCAGCAGCGATCGTAATTACAAAAACTGCGAACACCTGCCCTTTAATCCCATCTGGATCAAGATAGTTCGAGAAGGCCATTAGATTGATATTGACCGCATTCAGCATCAGCTCAATAGACATTAATACTCGAATGACGTTGCGGCTGATGACCAGACCATAGACACCAATACAAAATAAGGCCGCTGCCAATATTAGAAAATACTCAAGTTGCATAGGAAGAGATATATTTGGGAAATTGTCTAAATCCGTCAGCTACCGTACTAAAGCACTGACAAAAGGCCACCACCAAGAAGCGACTAACAAAAAGGCTATTCGTTCGGCCGGCCCGCAGCAACCAGCTCGCGAGGTTTTTCAGGAAGCGTAAGCGCTTCTGTAGGTGCAATTAGCTCATCTGGAATGTACTCGCGTCGCGCCAAGATAATCGCTCCAACTAGCGCAATCAACAGCAATACAGATGCCAGCTCAAAAGGCAACAAGTAATCACTAAAGAAGTGCTGACCGATCACCTCAATTGCCTTATCCCCAGCGGCAGGTGCACTAGAAATAGCCCATGGATGAGAAAGCACCATCGTACTTAGCAATCCAAATAACCCTGCACAAACTGCGCCGGTTGCAGCTTTTCCAATCCAGGCATTCTTGACTTCAATAAAATCTTCTTGCTTATTGACCAGCATGATTCCAAACAAAATCAGCACATTGACTGCACCTACATAAATCAGTACCTGTGCTGCTGCTACAAACCCAGCATTGAGCAAGATATAAAAGCCAGCAATGCTAATAAATACTAGGCCCAATAGAAAAGCTGAGTACACAATACTAGAGAGCAGCACAACGCCTAGCGCCCCAACTACCATAATTAGACCTAGCAGTCCAAAAGAGACAACCTGTACTCCTTCTGCCAAGCTAAACGGCGCAGAATCTAAAGCCAATATCAAAATGATGTTCTCCTCTCAATACACATATCGAATACAGACGTTGACCAAACACTACTAAACTGAACCACAAGTGAGCCGCAAACGTATTCAGCTAGTTCTCTGTGGCGCTCTTTGCAGGGTCTTTTGCAGAGTCCTCTTTGGCCTGCTGCGCTTCCATTTCTGCCAAAATATCTTTGGGCAACCTGCCTGCTCTTTGACTGCCTACTGGCAGATCATGGGGGTCCATCACACCCTTGGGCAAGTAGGCAAACTCACGCATCGGCGTCACCATTGGATCGTTAGTGACTTTGTAGGGCAGACGGCCTAAAGCGACGTTGTCATAATTCAGATCATGTCGATCGTAGGCTGAGAGCTCGTATTCTTCTGTCATCGACAGGCAGTTAGTTGGACAATACTCGACACAGTTACCGCAAAAGATGCACACCCCAAAGTCGATACTGTAGTGGTTAAGCACCTTCTTCTTCGCTGCTTTATTAAATTCCCAATCGACTACCGGTAAGTTAATGGGGCAAACCCGCACACAGACTTCGCAAGCAATACACTTGTCGAATTCGAAGTGAATACGGCCTCGATAGCGCTCAGACGGAATCACCTTCTCGTATGGGTACTGAACCGTTACCGGGCGACGCTTCATGTGATCAAAAGTTACAGAGAGCCCTTGCCCGATAAACTTTGCTGCCTGGGCCGTTTCTTTAGCGTAGTCACCAACTTGTTTTAAGAAGTTCAACATGGCACGAAGTCTAGATAGGTAAGCAGTAGAAAAAAGAAGGCGATAAGCAGTCGAGTGAAAGCACTAATGCTAGTCGACATTAGCGAGCGTCAACACTAGGTTTAGCCGCCGAACGCGCCTGGAAACGTCAGCTTAAGTCCAGCGGTTGCTAGTAAGTTTACTAAAGCAATTGGGAGTAGAAACTTCCAGCCCAGATCAAGCAGCTGGTCAATCCTAACGCGAGGCACCGTCCATCTAAGCAAGATAGTCAGAAATACCAGCAAATATGCCTTGATCATTGTCATCACGATCCCTAAGGCTGCCGTCAGAATCTGTACCCAGGCCACGTTGGCATCAATTCCTAGCAGTGCCGTGATGCTCTCAACTGGTACAGGAAAGCTCCAACCGCCTAGATATAGCACTGATACAATCAGCGCAGATAGCATCAGGTTGACGTAAGAGCCTACATAGAACAGACCAAACTTCATCCCGGTGTATTCAGTTTGGTAGCCTGCTACTAGCTCTTCCTCTGCTTCAGGTAGATCAAAGGGGAGACGTTCGCACTCTGCTAAGGCAGAGATCCAAAAGATGACGAATCCTACCGGCTGCCGCCAGATATTCCAACTCAAGATGCCATAGCCAGATTGCTGATTGACAATGTCAATTGTGCTTAGTCCATTGGACATCATTACAACTGCTAGAACAGCGAGTGCAAGTGGAATCTCGTAACTAATTGACTGAGCTGCGGCGCGTAAGCCGCCCAGTAAAGAGTACTTATTGTTCGAAGAATAGCCGGCCATCAATAGCCCAATGGGCGTGATGCTCGAAAGAGAGATCCATAGAAAGATGCCAATACCCAAGTCGGTGATAACCAGATTTTGACCAAATGGAACGATTAGAAAAGACAGAAAGACGGGAATGACTACGACCGCAGGACCGATTATAAAGAGCCAAGGGTCTGCTTTGGCAGGCGTAATATCAGCTTTAAAGATAAGCTTGACTCCGTCTGCTACAGCCTGCAGCGCACCTAATGGGCCAATATACTCAGGACCAACCCGCTGCTGTGCGGCTGCGGAAATTTTTCGCTCTAGCCAAACGCAAATAAAAATGCTGACTGTTGCCACAATCAGCATAAGTAACATCGGCAGTGGAATCCAAACTGTTTTGGCTGCGCCTGTCGGCAGACCCAAATCTATCAGTGCTTGAACGAAGGTCCCTTGAAGGTCAATCCCTGGAGTCATGCTAATAAAAGACGTTTTGCGGTGTCTAGATACATTGCTTTAACAGATTCTAACGCTTAATCAACTTCTATACGCTCTATCTATATTGCAAACACGACCTAGAGCGATAGATAAAGCCTATGACCCTAATAAAAGTAGTCGACAATAAAACCCCTTCGGCAAATGCCGAAGGGGCTGGAGTTCCTGAAAATCGTCACTGGATACATAGTCTATGTAGTCTTGGAAATTGTAAAGGGGGGTGATGCCCATCACCGGGTGATTATGCTAGAAGACTAGGGCTTTACACCGTTGAACTTTGGACTTGAGAACTCTGTACTCGAACTGTACTCGCACTGTCGCTAAGGAGCCGCGTTCAACGGTGGAGTCGTCGCGATATAAAGGACTGAGCGATATAGGGACTATTTGTCCCAAATATCGGGTCTTTTATCGATAGGGAGGTAGGGCTGCGCATGTAAGCCTTCGTATATCTGGGTGGGGCGAAAGATTCTGTTTGTACTGATTTGTTCTTTCCAGTGAGCTAGCCAGCCAGCCACACGTGCGATCGCAAAGATTGGCGTAAATAGATCGGACGGAATTCCTAGCTTGCGATACACCAGTCCAGAATAGAAGTCCACATTAGGATAGACTCCCTTGTGGCCCAGTTTTTCTTCCACCACCAGCTCCAGCTCTAGCGCAATATCGTAATAGGCATCACGGCCAACTTTCTCAAATAGCTGTTCGACCAGTCCCTGTAGAATGACTGCCCTGGGGTCTTTTACCTTATACACCCGGTGACCAAAGCCCATAATCTTCTCACGGTTGGCAATTCGCGCGTCGATATAGGGCCGCACGTTATCGACAGAGCCAATTTCCTCTAGCATAGCGATCACCTCTTCGTTAGCCCCGCCGTGCAGCGGCCCTGCTAATGTGCCGACCGCAGAGGCTACCACCGCATAGGGATCGGTTAGGGTAGAAGCTGTCACCATCGCAGAGAAGGTAGAGGCATTGATAGTATGCTCAGCGTGCAAGATTAAGCACACATCAAAAATCCTCGCGGATAGGGCATCTGGCACCCTTTCATTGAGCATATATAGAAAATTGGAGGCATAGTCGAGATCGTCTCTGGGCTGAACGGGATCATTCCCTTTACGCATCAGTTCAAAAGCAGCCACCATTGTCGGAATCTTCGCCAGCAGTCGGACAACTGCATTTTGTACATAGGCAGGATCATTCAGCTCTCGCTTAGAGTGGAATAGACCCAATGCGGCGGCGCATGCCTGTAATGCATCCATCGGATGACCGCTTTCTGGAAAGCATTTCATCATGTCTCGAATGCGATACTTCAGCCGACGGTGATATTGAACTTCGTGTTTAAAAACGTCTAGTTCGGCCTGAGTTGGTAATCCGCCCCAAATCAATAGGTAAGAGCTTTCTAAAAAAGTGCTACTGCGAGCAAGGTCCTCTATTTTGATGCCGCGATACTCTAGTATTCCACTCTTACCGTCTACATGGCTAATACTCGACTGCGTAGCTGGAACCCCTTCTAAGCCTGGTCGGTATTGGTGTAGCATCGTTGTCATAGTGAGGGTCCTGATCGGGTCAGTCAAAGTCAATGCTTTTTTAGTATCTCACTACTCGGATTCCTAATCGGTATTTAGTACACCGTTTTCAGGATTGACCAACCGCTGCAGCTTTTGCTTGATTTGCTTGTCGAACACTTCCCATTTCTGGCGGTTGTAGTCGCTATTTTCATAGTAGCCAGACAGAAAGCCAATCGGAATCTCAAAGCCGCCTGCCATAGAACGTCCGCCTCCAAAAAACCGTCCGTGATTGTCTTGGCCTAAAGCTTCTTTGATAAATTCATCTGGATCAAGCGTAATCTTGTTCGTTCTTAAAGAGCCTACGACCAGCTCTTTTTCCTCGTCCTCGTCATGAACGATGCCGTAGACAACCGCTGTGTGAACATTCTCCTCGGTCACTAAAAAATCTGCGGCTTGAGGGATGGCATCTCTATCTTCATAGCGAAGGTAGCCTACCCCGGCAATGGAGACACTGTTTTGTATTTGACGGTTGCGCAGCGATCGCTCGATCACATCCATTACCCGACGCGATCGTGAAGCTTGCAGCACTGCGCTCAATAGCTGCGCGTCGTAGTATTTACTTAAGAAAGCTGCCGCTAAAAAATCAGGCTCCGATGCTTGCAGGAGGTGACTTGTATCAGAACGTAGTCCATGCATCAGCGCCGTCGCACACTTCACATGGTTATCATTACTGCGATCTAGCTGAACAATTCCAGAGCGCAAGTACTCAGTCATGATCGTCGCTGTTGCATGGATATCTGGTCGGATATCAATGAGTTCACCCAAAAGCTTCCCCTGCGGGGCGTGATGATCGACAACAAGCAACAGCGGGAGTTCGGCGTCTTGAACTTTTTTGGTCAGGTGACTAGTTGTGCCCTGCGTATCCACTAAAACGTAGCCCTGATATTCAGACAGATCAGGCGTGTCTTTCGCACCCACTGGCCACCGTTTTGCTGGCAGATTGGTCAGCTTGACTAGAGCGATGTTTTCTTGATGGCTAAGGGTCCCTGAGTAGTAGATATCGCATTGGATGTTGTAGGCATTTGCCATCAAACGGTAAGCCCAAGCCGAAGATAGCGCATCAGGATCAGGAAAGTCTTGCAAGAGAACGATCTGATGGGTACCGCTATGCTTTTTTAGTAGCTTTTCGAGTGCTTCTGTAGGGTTACTTTCAAATCCAGCCGCACGACGCAATTTGTCTGTCTGGCCAGCTGTCACTGAGTCCGTTGCTTTTGAAGCAAGCGTACCTGTCACTGATGATTCATCGGTGCTAAGAGGTTGCCTATCTTTTGATAAAGTGCCTTCGTCTAACAAAGTGCTTCTAGGGGAGTGACGTTTACAGTAATCTAATAGTCTTTTATTCTGACGGATATGAGCGCAGATAGATAGTGGGGTTTATGGCCTGTTTTGTTTATGGCTATCAGTCCTTGCGTTCGTAGTACTTTTAGGTTCTTCTCTACAGGTGCAAGTACCTAGGTTAAGTAATTTCTGTTCAGGTCACTTACTGTTTAAGTCACTTAGAGCCAAGCTGCTGAGGAGATACCTCAAATAAAAGAGCAAGAGATCTAAACAAGCAAGAGATCTAAACAAAAGAGCGGCAGCTCTAAGGATGGTAGTTGTTGATAGCGCGGTTGTATATAAGTGTGACTATGCTCATTTTAACCAACGCTACTAATTGATGCTGTTGAGTTTTAAGGCTGTTTAGTTTAATCCAATCACATATCTACGCCATTCTTGATGGACACCACCACGTACGTGCCTAGATATTTCAAAATACAGGCTACTGTGTGGTTTTCGCGGTTGGTTCGCTAAGGGCATTTCGGCTTCTCTGGGAGTGCGGCTACCTTTTTTGACGTTGCAGCGTACGCAGGCACTAACAATATTTTCCCATGAATCGCCACCCCCGCGTGATCTAGGAATGACGTGATCTAATGTTAATGTCTCACCTGTATAGCCGCAGTATTGACAAGAGTGGTTATCACGATGGAGTAGATTGCGGCGGGTTAGGGGAATGTCTTTGTAGGGGATGCGAACGTAGTGGCGTAATCGAATGACGGTAGGCAATGGAAAGTCGGGATAAATCTGTTCCTCTCGCTGCTCAATCTGCTCAGCTTTGCCCTTAATGATGAGCACAACCGCACGTCGCCAACTGGTAATGTTTAGCGGTTCATAGGAGGCATTTAAAACGAGAACCTTACTCATGTACTAGTACGCCAAATCCTGAATAGATAGTAGCATAGCCAAGGAATTCCGAAGGTTTGAGCGCTGCTACACTGGTTTCCTGAAAGAATCCATCCACTTTTTCACGGGTTCTTTTCATTCCTTTCATTCTTTTGAGGTCGCTATGCTGAGCTGGGAGGCAACACCTGCACTATCACCTATGCGCTGTGCCAGGGCTTGGGTCGAAATCAACCTAACGGCGCTAGCCCATAATGTGAAGGTACTCAAAGCAATGTTGCCAAAGGGTACTGATTTGCTCTCTGTGGTTAAGGCTGATGCGTATGGCCACGGGGCGGTGATGGTTGCTGATGTGGCGATCGCGGCTGGTACAACTTGGCTAGGCGTAGCGACGGTGCCGGAGGGAATAGAACTGAGGCAGGCAGGCATCGACGTGCCTATCCTAGTAATGGGCGCGGTGAATGACTCGGCGGAAGTCAGGGCGATCGCGCATTGGAATTTACAGCCAGTTATTGTCAATCCCAAACAAGCCTTGGTCTTTTCTGAGACGCTAAAGGACCAGCGCACGCCCGTTCAAGTTCACATCCAGCTAGATACCGGCATGTCGAGGCTTGGCTTTAGCTGGCAGCGAGCTGTAGAATTCGTCCGCTTTGTTCGTCAGCTACCTTATCTAGAAACGGTTGGTCTTTGCTCTCATTTTGCGACTGCTGATAGCCTCGACCAGACAGTAATGCGATTGCAGCACGACCGATTTAAGCAGGCGATCGCTCGGCTCAAACAAGAAAGCCTTCTTCCCGTTCGGCTCCACATTGCTAACTCTGCTGCTGCCTTAATAGCACCAACGTTTCACTACGATATGGTGCGCATGGGGTTAGCTACCTACGGACTCTATCCTGCACCACACCTAAGGGATAAGCTCAAAGTTGAGCTACAGCCAGTTCTAGAGCTTAAAGCTCGCATCACCCATATTAAGGAGATAGACGCTCACACAGGTGTCAGCTACAGCTATCAGTTCATTGCGCCTAAGTCGATGAAAATCGCAATTGTTGGTATTGGCTATGCGGACGGCGTTCCACGGATTCTCTCCAATAAAATGCAAGTCGTTGTCAACGAACAGCGAGTGAATCAAATTGGTGCAATCACAATGGATCAGCTCATAATTGATGTTTCAGACCTTGAAAGCGTTCAAGAAGGTGACATCGTTACCCTCTTGGGGCGAACTCAATATCACTGCCTACACGCTGACGAGTGGGCCGAACTTGCCGGCACCATTTCTTGGGAAATCCTTTGTGGATTTAAACATCGCTTACCTAGAGTGACGCTATCAAACCAAGCCACCTCTCAAATTACCTCAAAATTTTGCTAGAGCTTTCGCAGAGTTCTTGGTATTATGGTTGCTCACTCTAGGAGAAGTGGCTGAGTGGTTGAAAGCGGCTCCCTGCTAAGGAGTTATGGGGTGTAAACTTCATCGAGGGTTCGAATCCCTCCTTCTCCGTTGTTTTTAGCGTATGCCTACCTAGCTATTATTCGCTGGATATAGGCGCCTTCTTATAGGTTTCTGACCGCCCAGAGCAATCGCTCAGGCGTCGCATTTGTATGTGCAAAAGAAAATAAGTGCTGGAAGCGCAGTCGGCCCTGAGCATCCAAGACAAACTGGGCAGGTAACGGTGCTCCTAGCGCCTGGCCCGTTCCGTACCTACGGAAGACCTTGCAGTCTGAATCGACTAGCAGTGGTAGCTGCAGGGAAAGATCCCGCTGTATTTTTTGACTTTGGAGCGCATCTGTACTTGTCACCATCAACGCAGCTACCCCTAGCCCAACAAACTGGCTGTACGCTTTATTCACCGATAGGATGTGCGGGTAGCAAAAAGGGCAGTACTGCTTTTCAGTGAAGATCCGAGTGAAGAGCACTACAACTGGTCTCCCTCTGTAGCCAGAGAGCTGATGAACCTGTTGGTTAGTATCTGTCAGAGAAAAATCAGGTAGGATTTCTCCAATCTGGAATCGACAGTGAGCAGGTAGAGGTAGGAAATTTCTGAAAAAGCGCTGATTGAAGAGCCCTTGAAGATTGCTGGGAGTAAGCTGCATCTAGACGGTTACTGACACATATAGTGACTTATACAGCTGCAAAAAACTCTCTCGATTTCACCGGATCGGGAATCATTGTCGAATCGCCAGGTTGCCAGCCAGCCGGACAAACTTCATCAGGATGAGACTGAACATGCTGAACCGCCTGAAGTACACGCAGCGTTTCGTCAACACTGCGGCCAAAGGAAAGGTTGTTAATTGTGGCATGTTGTACGATGCCTTCTCTATCGATAATAAATAGGCCGCGTAGAGCTACGCCTACTTCTGTATCAAGCACGTTATAGGCTGAGCTAATTTCCTTCTTGATATCTGAAACCAGCGGGTAGTTAAGATCGCCAACGCCACCCATCTTTCGATCTGTCTGAATCCATGCAAGATGGGAGAATTCGCTATCGATAGAAACGCCTAGCACTTCTGTTTTGATATCCTTGAAGCTATCATAGCCATCACTGAACGCAGTGATTTCCGTAGGACACACAAACGTAAAATCTAAAGGATAGAAAAAAAGAACGACGTACTTACCACGATAGTCGGACAGCTTGATTGTCTTAAACTCTTGATCGACCACAGCAGTAGCCGTGAAGTCTGGAGCAACTTGACCTACTCTAAGACATCCTTGCTCACTCATAAACGTTCTCCGCGTTCAATACTTTCCTATTCACTTCCGTGGCATCGGCATCTTCATGGCTCTGGCGGGATTTGAACCTGCGACCTTGGGCTTATGAGTCCCCTGCTCTAACCACTGAGCTACAGAGCCGTGCGCAATAGATTACTGCCGCTGGGTTGCGATAATCTTGGCTCAACAAATGTAACACGAAACGGAAAACCCTAGAAAAGTATCCTATGACTGGCTTCGGAAGAAGATGAATCCGCCCACCTGATCGACCTACTCAGCTCTATGGTGAAGGGGATTTCGACGACGAGGATTTCACCGTTAGCATGTATAGCAAAGTGGCAAAAGCTATGCATATTATTCGAAGAAAAAATGCACTAATTCTAAAACGGTGATCAGCCCACTGGCTAATCGCCGTTTGCTCAAACTAGCTGTGCAAGCCAGATTTTTTGACTAGACTAATCTGGCTCTCGTGCTTCCTAACGATTAGTTCCTAGCGATTAGGCAGATAGGCAATAGGGTTGACAGCACCTCTTCCGCTCACATGAACTTCAAAGTGAAGATGAGGCCCAGTACTATAGCCTGTGCTTCCCATCTCAGCGATCTTCTGTCCCTGCTTAACAGCCTGCCCAGTGCTAACATTCAAACGATTGTTGTGAGCATAGAGGGTGAGGCTACCGTCCGGATGGCGAATCTCTACTAGATTGCCGTAGCCACCAGAGTTCCAGCCTGCTTTTTCGACGATGCCGCTGCCCGCTGCCACAATAGGTGTGCCGACCGGTCCAGCGACATCTACGCCCCGGTGCATCCTGCCCCATCGCCAACCGTAGCCAGAGGTGAGCGTACCGCGAGCAGGCCAAATGTAACCATCGAAGTAGTTAGGTGCTTCAGGCAGAAACTCATCTGCCTCTGGTAAAAGCGGCATATCTGGTGAAACCACCTGTCCGGCCGGAGAACGCTGGGCAGGGACGTATGCCTCTGGACTTAGCGGCGCTGCTGCTAGCAGGGTGGAGTCAGCAGGCTCGGTGGCTGTAGGTGTAATCGCAATTTGCTCTGAAACCCGTTCTGCAACCCGCGGTGAGTTAGAAACGCTCGCTTCTACTTCAGTTATCTGTGCTTCGGATACCTGAACAGGCTGGCTTTGAATCTCTTGAACTTCCTCTAGAAGGCTTGCTACGTAAGGATCGATGCCACCTTGTGCAGCAGCTACTTGAGCGTCAGTTGCGATCACATTTTGTGAAGATGATGAATCCTTACTTTGAAGCTCTTCCTCAGTAACTGATGCATCCTGCCTAATAGCGGTGCTTTGCAAGTGGTCTAGGCGACTTTTTGCCGCTGTTTGCTCTAGCGTGCTGCCTGTCCGGATGTCTCTTCTGGCAACCTGCGGGCTGTTAGCAGTCGGTATCACCAGCGTAGCACCCGGCATGATAACGTCTGGGTTGGCTAAGTCGTTGGCTGAAATCAGCGCTGCAGTGGACATTCCTAGGGAAGAAGCAATACCCGCAAGCGTATCGCCTGCCTGAACCTGATAGCTGACGGAAGGTGGGGTTGGCGAAGTGAGTGTGGCAACAACAGGCGAGGACTCACTGGCCCCTGCGAAAGAAGCATCAGCAACTTCGATTTCTTCTATGCCTGCTGGGTCTGATGGTTCTATAGCCGCTGATGGCTGTGCTTCTCTTGCTTCCGCCCGGGCTGCAGCGGGTTCACCCCTCTCTTTAACGAAAAGCTCTGTTGGGGAATCAACCTGACCTCCAGCCTGAGTATTGGCTACTTTAAACGCAGCTTGCACTTGGTCGAGCTGAGGAACAGGTTGGAGGTCTGCCTGTGAATTTGCCGATAGCTCTTCAGCAGACTGACTCTGGTTAGAGATCTTAGCCTTTGCAATTGTTTCAGCGTTTTCTAAAGCAAGACTGTTAGCAGCCAGTTCTATTGGTTCAGGTTCTCTAGCAATTAGACTCTGGATGACTTTTTGGGTAGGTGATTGAGCCGCTACCGCCGCACCTGGCACCTTTAATACCTGTCCAACTCGAATAGATGGTTCTACCGACAGATTATTAGCCGTCTTCAGATCGTGCAAACCTACCCGGTGAAGCTGAGCAATCTGCCAGAGGCTTTGACCCGACTCGACAGTGTGATGGGCAACAATCCGTGATTGTGACGCGGATGCTGCTGGTTTAGAAAGTTGAACACTTGAAAAAGCTTTGGCTGTAGCAGGAGCCCTTGGAGTAGAGACAGCAGCCGATGCTTCAGATTGCGTGGTGAACACTCCAGATGCACCTACTGATAAAGCTAGACCTAGCACAGCAGCTGACTTGATTGAACGGCTGCTAGCTGCGCTTTGGCGCGTTTCCTGGATACATGAGTGACTTGAATCAGACATGGACCCCTGTGAAATGGCTTGTCTCAAGGATTGGACCTCCTAATAATTGTCGGTGGTTAGGCACCTATTAACTCGCTGCTGATTAACTAGTTGCTTGCTAAACACGTCTTGCTTGCTAAACACGTCTTGCTTGCTAAACACGTCTATGAAACCCCTAGCTGGGAATGAACGATCTTCTATAACAGTGAAATGCTGAATAAAGTTAGCACCGAAACCTTCAGGCAGTTGATTTTTCCATCTAGTTGATTTGTCCACCTGCTAGTCATGGGCTCGTGCAAGTCTACAAGTTATTTCTCTTGTCCGACTTAGGCAAGTTTACACGACTTAATGATTATTTCAATCTTCACTCGATAAACACATTCTTGATGCACACTTTAAGCGCGCCGTTAAACTTAGTGTCTGCGTTTATAACTACTCTACGTTCTCTTCTAATTAGATTATCCGTTGAAGAAGCCTTATCTTATAAGGGTTTGAGTGCCCTCTTAGGAGGCTAGCCGACTTGTTTGCACCTCCCAACTTTATGGATTTTGCAAATGTCGGCAGATCAGAAGAGTGCTTAACGAGTTTTGCCGCGGTAACGCCTGAATGCCGCACAGAGATTGTTCTTTGTGACATTTCCCTTAAAATCTGCAAAAAATAGCTTTGCATTAGTTACCGATCATAAGTTCGATATGATCAATTAAAAAAACTGATATAGATTGCACTAAGTTCCTCCCGATCTATTCCTCGCTAGGCAGACTGATTGCTTGTCTAGCAATTCGTGATAGTTCGACGCTAGTGATATCTGCTCCTACGTACTATGCTCTCTTATCAGACTGTTCGAGAGAATTATCGGTCTGCCTAATTGCTTCGAAGAGACCAACAGCGGCACAGACAGAGAGGTTGAGGCTGCGAACATGGCGGCGATCGCTCATCGGAATAGTGGTCACTACGTCGCATTGCTCCAACACTTCGGCTGAAAGTCCCTTGCTTTCACAGCCAAATAGCAACCAGTCGTCACGCCTATATGTCAGTTGAGTGTAGACCGCCGTTGCTTTAGCGCTGTAACCGATCAGCTTGCCGCCTTTGGCTTGTGCGTGCTGCCAAAAGTCTTCGATGGACTGATGTATGTGTAGATCAACATAAGGCCAATAGTCTAAACCTGCTCGTTTGAGATAGCGATCGCTCAGCTCGAATCCCAATGGCATAACCAGGTGCAGCGGCGTTTCAGTGGCGGCGCAGGTACGAGCAATGTTGCCAGTGTTTGGCGGAATCTCAGGATTGACGAGAACGATACTGGGCATAGCTTAAAGATGGTCAGTCGTAGATACTTAGGCGTAGGCAATAGTAGGCGTGCAGATGTCTTCGGCAAGCTGACTTTCTTGGATCTGCATTTGGGTGATTGCCCCTTGTATCACATCTGTGGGGCTGCTCGTCTCGGCCTGCTGTAACCACTGCTGAGCTTGGTTGCCGTTCCTTAGAATCTGCTTGATCGGGTTTAGAAAGCAAGCAATGCCAGAGTGCTTAGCAAACGGATAAACCTCTTCATAGAGCTGTGATATCCATGCGCGCGCAGTAACTGTTTTCCCGGTCTGCCAATGATACAGCTGAGCATCTAGACTTTGCTTGGCGACTGCTTTTTCATTGCTTAGTGTGATTTCTACGAGATCTTCAGCTCTAGTTTGGGCAGGAAGCGCACAGCTTTGTAAAGGATCAAGCGATGGCGTTTTTAGCATCTGGACTAACCTGGCCTCTAATAGCGCAGTTACTGCTAGCAGATGTAATGGATCAGTGACTAGATCGCAAATACGTAGCTCTAAGCGATTGAGATTGTACGGTCTGCGATCGCCGTTGGGCCGAACTGAGCTCCATAGGTGGCGAACACTTTGCATACCCCCTGTATCCATTTGCTCTTCTACCCAGCGAATATGGTGAAGATGACTTTCAAAGAGCGGTACGTAAGCAGGCGTTTGTGGGAATAGCTGCCAGCGGGTGGAATGAAAGCCAGTAATATTACCGTCAAAAAAAGGAGAGGACGCTGTCAGCGCCAGGTAAAGCGGCGCTTCCAAGCGAATGAGCCGACAGGCGCGTATCAGCTCTTCTAGATTGCTTATTCCAATATTGATATGAATGCTGGCAGTGACGACATCGGTGCCGTAAGTCTTTTCGATATAGGTGTGATAGGGATTTTTAGGATCGGAGCGGTGGAAAGTGTCAGCGCCACCTAGTGGCAGGGTGCTACCCGGGATAATGGTGTAGTCGCCCAGCGTCTTAAGATAGTCGCGCAGTTTGACCCTAGGCTTGATGAGTTCGCACAGAAGGTGTTCGTACCGACAAAAGGGCGCAGTGGTGTATTCAACATTGCGCGCATCTGGTTCACGAACAAACCCATCCAAAGCTGCGACGATCTTATCCGAAAAGCCAACGACCTCTCCGGCAGGCGTTCCGGTATACATCTCGACTTCAAAACCTTTGGATAGCAGCACGATGGTGTCCTAGATAAAATTAACGATCTGAAGTGACTTCGGGGTAACACGGGGTAACAATAGAGTGTAAAGAAAGGCTAGATTTGCGTCGAAAGTAACCACCAGAACCACAAATTTAGAAGATTCTCTCCTTATATATACGGGTGAATTTAAACTGTGTAAAAGACGACATTCAGAGAATGCTATTAATAGCACTGAAATTTAAAGCGCTGAAGTTCAGTCCTGCCACGCCGGAACTCTGACTGGGTTTCCCCCTTGGGGCTTGTTTCTTTCACAGTAGTCCTGTCTCTTCCACAGCAGTATAAAGTGCTAGGAATACTGTCTTACTCTGCCTACAGTTCAAACTCGACCATTCCATTTTGTAGGGTTGTGGTAGTTTCTCTCTCATACCAGAAGCACTTGGCCAAAAGCACTTGGCTAAAAGCACCTGGCCGAAAACATCTAACTCCCATACGCAAGATATCCAGAACGATAGCTACCGTTCTGGATATCTTGGAGAGTTTACCTACTCAGAGCCTGCTTAGGCGCTACTTTCAAGTGCGGATGAAAGGACTTGAACCTTCACGTCGCGAGGACACTAGAACCTAAATCTAGCGCGTCTACCAATTCCGCCACATCCGCGCCGGGCCATAATAATAGCAAGAAACGAGACCGCTCTACAACGAGAGTTGCCTGAGAGCGCTTATGATGAGAGGAATAAAGCCAAAGAAATGTCCAATGGCAACGGACAAATGATGTTTTGAGTGTCAGATTTGAGTGTCAGATCTTGGTAGTTGGATGAGGAGAAACGCTTCGGATGGGTAAGGTAGTTGGCATTGACCTCGGCACAACAAACTCTGTAGTGGCGGTAATGGAGGGTGGTAAACCCGTTGTAATTGCCAATGTAGAAGGCATGAGGACAACGCCGTCTGTGGTGGCCTTTAGCAAAGAAGGTGAGAAGCTAATTGGCCAGATGGCTCGCAGGCAAGCTGTGCTGAACCCCCAAAATACGTTTTATGCGGTGAAGCGGTTCGTCGGACGTAAGTATGACGAACTCTCTTCAGAGGCTAAGCGGCTGCCCTATGCCGTACGTCGAGGTGAATCTGGCAACGTGAAGCTGCGCTGCGATCGCCTGGATAGAGACTTTGCTCCCGAGGAAATCTCGGCGATGATTCTGCGAAAGTTGGCAGAAGAAGCCTCTCAGTACTTGGGTCAGTCAGTGACAGGCGCCGTCATCACAGTACCGGCCTATTTCAATGATGCGCAAAGGCAAGCGACTCGTGATGCTGGGCGTATCGCTGGCTTAGAAGTTAAAAGGATTATCAACGAGCCGACAGCAGCCTCTTTGGCCTACGGATTAGATCAGCAATACAACCAAACAATTCTAGTGTTTGACCTAGGCGGCGGTACGTTTGATGTGTCTATCCTAGACGTCGGCGACGGTGTCTTTGAGGTGCGCTCTACGAGCGGTGATACGCAGCTAGGGGGATTGAACTTCGATAAGGTGATTGTTGACTGGCTTGCTGAGGCGTTTCTAGAAAAAGAAGGTGTGGATCTGCGGCGCGATCGCCAGTCTCTTCAAAGGCTAAACGAAGCGGCTGAAAAAGCAAAAATAGAACTCTCTGGTGTTCCGGTAACAGCTATCAACCTGCCGTTTATTACTGCCACTAAGGATGGACCGAAGCATATTGAAACCAGGTTAGAGCGATCGCACTTTGAGTCTTTGTGTAGCGATCTAATCAGTCGTATGCGAGGTCCTTTGAAGCAGGCGCTAGCAGATGCAACCGTCACACCCACTCAGGTAGATGAAGTGGTTTTAGTCGGTGGCGCTAGCCGGATGCCGATGGTTCAAGATCTGGTTCGCTCGGTGATGAACCGGGAACCCAATCGCAACGTCAACCCGGATGAAGTGGTTGCCATTGGGGCGGCCATTCAAGCCGGCATTTTGACGCAGGAAGTCAAAGACATTTTGCTTTTAGATGTCACACCGCTATCTTTGGGTTTGGAGACTATCGGCGGCGTGACGAAGAAGTTAATTCCTCGCAATACGACGATTCCAGTGCGCCGTTCTGATACATTTTCTACCTCCGAAAACAACCAAACCGTTGTAGAAGTCCACATTCTACAAGGTGAGCGCGAGATGGTAGATGACAATAAATCGCTGGGCCGCTTCAAGCTGATGGGTATTCCACCTGCGCCTAGAGGTATTCCGCAGGTACAGGTATCATTCGACATCGATGCGAACGGCATCTTGCAGGTATCGGCGCTCGATAAGACCACGGGTAGGCAGCAAAGCATTACGGTGCAAGAAGCCTCAAATTTGTCTGAAGCTGAGATTCAAGACATGATCCGGGCGGCTGAGCAGAATGCCGCAACAGACAGGTTGCAGCGTGATCGCATTGAGAAACGCAACCGCGCTGAAGCGCTGACATTTAAGGCTGAAAGAGTGCTTCGAGAAGTCGCAATCGATTTTGGCATGCAGTTTGGACGCGATCGCCGCCGCCGCATAGAGAACCTAGTACAGCAGCTTAGAGCCGCCCTAGAGCAATCCGATGACCGCGGCATCGATATGTTTCAAGCTGATCTGCAAAATGAAGTCTACGAACTCAACCGAGAAGCCTACC
Organism: Synechococcus sp. PCC 7335; assembly: GCF_000155595.1. Classification (NCBI taxonomy): domain Bacteria; kingdom Bacillati; phylum Cyanobacteriota; class Cyanophyceae; order Synechococcales; family Synechococcaceae; genus Synechococcus; species Synechococcus sp. PCC 7335. Next base: position 1,264,499 of record NZ_DS989904.1, read on the forward strand.
TCTATGACCTAGAAGAAGATGGCGAAGGTATTCTAGGGGCAATCGGAAATACTTTGAAGCAGGCATTCTCTGGCGAAGATGACGACTACTATCGCACTGGTGACTATGGCTACGGTGCTGGTAGTGGTTATGAGACCGGTTATTCAGCCGGTGGCTACGCCGCCAACCCCTACGGACAGCAGGCTCAGTGGGATACCCCTAGCTGGAGTCAAGGTAGTGGTAGGGGCAACAGCTGGGATGATTGGGACGATGACTGGGAAAGTACTCGCCGTCCTCAATCTCCGCCCGCTACGAGATACAGCGATTCTAGGGGTGGCTATCAATCAGATAGCTACAACTCAGGTGGCTACAACTCAGGTGGCTACAAGGATAACTACAACCCGGATAACTACAAGCCAGATGGCTATAGCTCAGATAGCTACAAGCCGGATAGCTACACGCAAGAGCCACGCTATAGCCAAGACCCGTACGCTAAAGGAGATCGACCTTTAGAGCCTCGCGATCAGCGCAACGGCTACAGCCAGGACAATTACAGCAGAGAAAATGGCTACGGCCAATCGAGCAGCGGCAACCAGGACGCCTATGGAGGCCGTCCTAGCCAATACAGTCAAGATAGCTATTCGCAAGAGCGTTACAACCAGCCTGCTAGCCAGGATGTCTATGAGCAAAAGGGCTCTTGGCAAGAGGGTTATCAGCAAAGTGAGTATCGACAGGGCGATTCCCAGCAAGGCGATTATCAGCCAGGTAGTTCTGTAGGACCCTATGATCAGGGTGGCTACAGCCAGGATGATTATGGTCAACAGAACTATGGCCAACAGAATTACGGTCAGCAGAACTACGGTCAGCAGGACTACAGGCCGCGTCGTCAACAATCTGACTATGATGAGCAAGACTACGCTCGAAGTAGACAGCGATCACCTCAAGACAATCGTAGGCAGGAGCGTGAGACTGAAGACGACTGGTTCTAGGCCACTGTTGATTTGAGCCTTTGATTTGAGCCAGTTGATTTGAGCCAGTTAATTTGAGCTAGTCGATTTGTGCCCTTCACCCATATCGCGTAGGCTGCGCCAGTTGAGCTAAGCGTTCTTTCATGCAAAATTTTCGAGACTACTATCAAATTCTGGGGGTGGCCCCAGACGCTAGCGCTGAGGAAATCAAGCGCGCCTATCGGAGACTTGCCCGTCAATATCACCCTGACGTCAATCCTGGTGACAAAGCCGCTGAAGAAAAGTTCAAGCTGCTAGGCGAAGCCTACGGTGTGCTTTACGATGCAGATAAAAGACAGCAGTATGAGCAGTACAGTCAATATTGGAATAAAAAAGGTGCGAAGGGTTGGGGCAGCAAACGCAAACAGTCTAGTAAGAATGCTGACTACAGTGCCTTTGAGGATTTTGACAACTTTGTTGAACAGCTATTAAAACAGCACAAGGCAACCGATCAGTCGGCTTCGCGTTGGGCTGATGGCCCAGCAGTTTCAAAGACAGTTAATCAGGAAAATGTTGCTTCAAAAACGACTGATCGCGCTACAGGTGCAACTCGTTCTTCTAGGCAGAATCGGCCGCTAGACGGACAGCCAGCTAGGCCACCTAGAAAACAGCCAGATCTAGAGCGTCAGCGGCGTCCTACTTATCGCAGACAATCTACTCCTACTTCGAGACGGGATGCAGAGGCAGATCTAACGGTGCCTCTTGAGAAGGCATATGCAGGCGGACGTGAACGAGTGCGGTTAGAAGATGGGCGATCGCTCGAAGTGAGTATGCCACCAGGAATGGTGACTGGGCAGCGTATCCGGCTCAAAGGTCAGGGGATTGAGGGTGGCAATCTATATCTACGTATCGAAGTAGAGCCCCATAGCTATTTCACCTTGCAAGACGGTGATGTCTACTGTCGTTTGCCACTTACGCCAAGTGAAGCAGTGTTAGGAGGCACCATTGGAATGCCGACTTTGGGTGGAACCGTCAATATGATGATTCCGCCAGGTGTGCAGCCCAGACAACGGCTGCGACTTACTGGAAAAGGCTATCCCATTGGTCAAGGTCTCTATGGCGATCAAATTGTCGAAATTGACGTTGTGATGCCGACCGTGTTGGATGATGAAGAGAAAGCGCTTTATCAGGAGTTGAGAAACATTGAAAGACTAAATCCACGGGCGGGATTGCCCTTTTAAGCGGCCTATTCTCTTCGAGAGAGCTTGCTTCTCGACGGCTGATTGTCTTGCGAGGATATTGCCAAGAAAAGGTGTTTTCTTGCTTTGATAGTCAGATCACCTGCCAATCAGATTACTTGCCAGCCAGATTACTTGCCAGCCAGATTACCTGTTGTCACGCGGGGATTTCACGAATCCCTTTCAGCATAACTACTTTGGAAATGCCAGATGTGGTTAGAACGCCTTTACCCAAGCTACCTATAATGCAGACCATCACAATCAACCTACCCCAGTCACTTCGAGCTCAGCTGCAAACGTTTCGAAGTGACCAGAACATCGATCATCTCGAAGCTGCCGTTGTAAAAGCCTTAGAAAGTTATTTTCTGACTTGGGAACCAGCCAAAAAGATAGACCCGCTACCTGCAATGTACAACGCAGAAGACGGGCCTTGTGAAGTAATCGATTCGTTTCGAGAGGAGATCTAAAAGCTACATGTTCAGATCTGTTTTCTAGAGAGCTAGTTTGAGCTGTGAACCAAGGGACTATGCGTCAAAGAAATGTGCATCAAAGAAATTTGCACCAAAGAACTATGCGCCAAAATAGGCGGGTTCCTGACCAGGTGCCCACTTGATGTTGCAGCCAATACTCGGCTTTTGGGTTTCTGATATAGATTCGCCTGCGACAATTTTGTCTAGAGCCGCTCGCAGATCTTTACCATCGACAGGCAAGTCATTGCCAGGACGACTATCATCTAGCTGACCGCGATAGGCAAGCTTGAAGTCACTATCAAACAAGAAGAAGTCAGGTGTACAGGCAGCAGTGTAGCTCTTGGCGACCGCTTGAGTAGCATCGTAGGCATAGGGGAAGCTAAAACTAGCACGCTCTACCTGTTCGCGCATGTTCTCAGGACTGTCCTGAGGATGGGTTTCAATGCTGTTGGAACTAATCGCTAGAATGCCAATACCTTTATCTGCATAGTCTTGGCCAATCTTACCAAGCTGGTCTTCTACATGCTTGACAAAAGGACAATGCTGACAAATGAACATCAGTAGCAGACCTTTCTTGCCTTTGAAAGTGTCTAGGGAGATCGTCTTTTTAGAAATGACATCTTCTAGCTTAAAGCTAGGAGCAGGCGTGCCTAAAGGCAACATAGTGGATGCAGTTTTGACCATGGGTTTAGCCTCCTGCGCTCATACCCGCCATCACTATGACGGAGAGCAATAAGCCGGGACTAAGCAGAAGAATAAGCAAAAAGAAGTCGTGGAGTTCCATAAGCTCTTTAACGAGTGGGTTGGATTGCAACGTCTATATGATGACGAATCTGAGCTTAAATTATGGCGATTTTAGTAGCGCAAAGCTAACAACTTCTTGAAAATTGATGTACTAGGTTTTGGTTTTATGACGTATCCTGTCAGTGAATTTGTATAGATGGACGCAAATTTCATGGACGAGACGTCGATACGCGCTAGAGGATTGAGTCTAGCTATGAAAGGGGTGATCGGAGGGATAAGTGCGATCGCACTCTTGATACTATGTGCCTCCCCTGGACAAGCAGACCAGTCACGGCGGCGCTCGTTCATAGCGGTATCTGATCAGGTCAATCTCAATCAGGTCGACCACAAGCAGCTAGCCTCGAAAGAGGGCACTGCTGAAGATCTTCAACTATCTCCTGCCTCCGGCCTGCAGGGCGGTGACTTGTCCGAGTTACCTGTGTTAGAGCCGTCTGTTCCACTTGACCAACCGGTGAGTGTTCCACCGATTGCGCCGCTCGAGACATCCGCTTCCCCAACGACGACTCAAACGACTGAACCGGACGAAAGTGTCGCTGAAGTGCCAAATGAGCCTGAAATTCCTTTAGAGCCACCTTTCATTGGTGATTTGACTCAGACAGCAGCCACAGAAACGATATCAGCTGAAACGTTAGCTGATAGTGGTCCACCCCCAACTTCATCAGTGGCTGTAGATCCAGCGGCTGCAGACTCGGCCGTTGTAGATGCGAGGCCAGTCGTTACAAGCTCAACCACCGCTGCTATTCCAATTGTCCGTCCTGCTAATGTCAGTCGGTGGCCTGATCCAATTCCTTTTGGTCAACCGCTGCCAGATAACTAACCTAGCAATAGACGCACGGATCGCGGCACAATAGAAGCGAGCATATAAGCTTTGGGTAGCTTTAGAAGCTCTAGCTAGTAATACCTTTGCTCTATCCTTATCTTAATCTAGCTTTGTCTTGATCTGGCTTTGTCTTGATCTGGCCTTGTCTTATCTAGCCTTGACTTGAGAAGACAAAGCGGTTGGTAAATAGATAAACGATTCGACACTAGCTATATCTATATAGTCTTTGGCCTTGACAGACCAAACTTTCTGCTGTGAAAACTGCCTCTAAATTACCGACAACGCTCGTTAAAGCTGCAATTAGTCCTGTTTGGAGGACGCTGCTTGCTGATTCGCTAACCGTATTCTGGGGAGATTGGTTGGATCTAAGAGTGAGAATTCCTCAGGTTGCGGCGTCTGGATTGGTTTCACCGTTGATCTATATTCTGGCGTTTGGTCTAGGATTGGGCAGCTCTTTAGACAGGGTTAGTACGCCGACAGCAGGAGAGAACTATTTGGAGTTCATTTTGCCAGGAATGGTAGCGCTCTCTTCAATGGTGATCAGCTTTGGTGGAACAACATTCTCTATTTGTGGCGAGCGCCTATTTACCAAAACGTTTGAAGAGATGCTGCTGTATCCAATTCATCCTCTGTCGCTGCATCTCGGCAAGATGCTAGCAGGAATTGTACGGGGCTTAATGACGGCTTCAACAGTGATCTTGATAGCTGTTCTCTTTACAGGCAAAGTGTGGAGCTTTCTAAATCCACTCTTTTTTCTATTGGTCGTCTTGAACTGTGCGGTGTTTGCCGGGCTAGGTGTCATTGTGGGCCTAAACGTGAAGTCGCTAGAGAGCGTAGGCTTGTTCAATAACTTCTTGATCGTACCGATGTCATTTTTGGGTGGTACGTTTTTTGATCCGACAACGCTGCCTGTAGCGCTTAAGCCGATTGTGTATGCGCTGCCGCTAACGTATACGACAATTGGACTGCGGGCGATCGCATACAAGCCGCTAGCCGATTTCCCATGGTATAGCCTGCCGATTCTGCTAGGATTCGCCATCCTACTTTCATTCTTCGGCGCTCGTCAATTTGCCAATCAACAGGACTAGTGTCCCAATCTGCTCAGTCATCAGCATCATCTTGTGGTGACTGACTAATACATTGGCCTAACACATTGGCAACGCAGTGCATAGAGGATGGGGCGAGGTGAACTCGCATCTTCAGGCTTCTGTTTCATAAGCTACGTCTGTCTTAGCCGCCATAATAAAGTCATTTTGATGCAGCCCATTAATCGTATGGGTCCACCAGAATACGCTCACCCTCCCCCATTCAGTAATCAGCATGGGATGATGGCCTGCTTGCTCAGCCGCCTCACCTACTTTTTGGGTGAAGGCTAGAGCACGCTTAAAATTAGAAAATTTGTAGGATCGAGATAGCTTGGGTATGCTGTCTTTATCGACGATCTGCCAATTGGCAATCAAAGTCCTCATCTCCTCAATTTCCTCCGGCGACAGTGGTGGATCGCTGCCTTTGCAAGGAACGCAAGTCTGGCTACTCAGTGTCGTTGTCATGGCCTTCATCAAATCTATGGCGTGTAAATCTATGACATACAAATCTTTGGCATAGAGATAGCTACTTGTCTATTGATTCGCTTCTTGCTTCACGCTGAGGTAGGAGCGCTAAAGGAACTTCAGTCCTAATTTGACTAATTTGGCTAGTTTCCACTAAGGCAGTGTCAACGTGCTGGTAGGTCGTCGTGATCAGCGACGCTAGTTTTTCTAAACGCCTATGCAACATTCTAAGCTGTCGATCTAGGTGCTGAGCTTGCTTATCTGAAGGGCTACTTGAGTGTGAGTGACGCATAGCCTCAACATTTGACGGTGAGTTTTGCCGCAACTGAGAAGCTGTTAGTGAGTCGGCAAAACTGTCTAGCGTTGTGGCGACTTGTTCGACAGCGTCCATTCCTGATTGTAGATCTGCTGATAGTTTTTCTACTTGAGCGACGTTCTGCTGTTGCTGACTATAGGTTTCTTCTAGCTGGTTTGATAAAGTCTCTAAGTCGATGCTTTGACTTCGAAATTGCGACAGAATGTCCTCGAAGATTTCTGAATTCTTCTGTCTAGATGCTGAGATAGATAGCGTAGAGGCATTCGCAATCAAAACTTGCGCGGTGGTATTCAGTCGTTGATATTGTTTGCTCTTGCGACTGATGTTCTCAGTGGCGGTGAAGAGCGATCGCAAGTCCTGACTCAACTGCTGTGTAGTCTGATGAAAAGCCGTGATTGCAGGAATGACTAGATCTATATTCTTCGAAGACGTTGATAACTGTGAGTTGGCAACGGCTAGGCTTTGGCCAGATTCAGCGGGCGTCAGTTCATGCAATAAGGTTTCATGTGCTTTGGCCCATTGCTGAAGCTGCCCGACCACTTCTGCCTGACTCGAAACATCTCGCTTCGCAACACGCATTTCCTGCTCGACCGCGATTACATGATCGTACGTTTCCCCAAAGGCAGACAGCAGACGAGAGAACCGATCAAGCGCGGAAAGGATTTGCAAGAAAGTATGCTCTAGGCGATCGCTGATCTGACTTAGTTCAGAGCGTTCAGCCGCAGGCAGCAGATCCCCTCTATGGTCTTCGATCACATTAATTAGCCAGCCGTCTGAGGCCAGCATCGAGACGATTTCGTAGAGCCAAGCTAGCTCCTGCTGTAGTGAAGTAGCAGGAGAATTCGATGAACTAGCTAACGCGGCTTGCATATCATCGACTAGCGGCAGGATATCTATTGACTTACGACCAAGGGGGCGCTGACGCTGCGAATCAGCAGCGGCTCTTTTGATCTGACTAAGCTGGGCTTCGACTTCTGCGGTCCTGGCTGCTTCTAGCTCTACCCGCGTCCGGCTTAATTTTAGCTGTTCTATTAAGTTGAAAAAAGAGATAGATAGCTGTGTCAGCTCATCTTTCCCTGCCAGCTTCTCAGTGACGGTCTCACCTGCTGTGTAAAGCCGCTGACATTCATCAATTACCGGCCGCAGGCGACGGTTAAGATAGCGCACTGCTAGCACCGTTATGCCTGACATTAAGAGCCCAGCCAAGAGCATTGCACCGAGCGCAATCGCCGCAATCCGACCAAACACTACGTGATAGGGTACGTAGGCCAAAACGACCCATGACTGTTCTGGAATTTGTAAATAGGACCAGTAGCCACCTCTACCCTCTATCAACCCACTGCTGCTTTCCCTCCTGATCTGTGGCCAAACTTCAGTCAGCCCTGAGACATCAGCATAGGTTTGATCAATCACCTGCTCTGGGGCCGACGGATTGGCGACGACACGTCCATCTTCTGATAGCAAGAACAGCTTTCCACCTTGTCTGAAAACAGGCTCATTCAAGACCGTTTGCAGGTAGGCTTCATCGATATCCACTACCGCTGTTCCTAACCATTCGCCCTGGTTGTCGAAAATTTGCGAGTAGTAGGTTAGCAGCATCCCGCGATCGCTCTGGTAAGGCGCTGTCCATAGACTCTTTTGAGGCAAAAAGTAGTTGCGATAAGCCTCGGTGTTTGGATAAAAGTAGGGCTGCTCGGCGCGATCTGTATAGCGGAGCGTGCTAGCTTGCGCTGTCGTCTGCTCGACAGAGGTAGGGGGAGCCTCACCCTCTTCACCTGAAGAACTGACTTCGTTAACCCCAGAGTCGATTTGGTAGTAGGGATAGAACCACTCTTTGCTAGGCAGAATGCCACCTTCTTTCTGTCCAAATCCCATTCCCAGAACGTAGCTTGGCTGGCTCTCAAATAGCTGTCGCACCAGCTCTTGATAGGTCTCAGGAGTCTCGGCCCTACGCACATGTAGAGTAGAAACGCTCACACCTAGACTGTAGGCTAGATTCTCAGCGCGATCAGTAATCTCATGAACTGTGCCGACCTTGCCTTCTAGCACCTTCTGAATTTGCTCTTCCGCTTGGAACTTCACCGTTTCAGCAAACAGGAAAGCCACGCTAGCAATACTTAATACAGCGCCCCCCATGATCATGGAAAACAGCCGAATACCGAAAGAATTACGGCGAAGCTGCTGTTTGAGTTTTGCTGATGTCTTTAAAGTTGAGGCCTCCGGAGTAGAGCGCGCAGTTTGCTGCATAGCTATCTCAAACGAATGAACTTACTGATTGATAGAAAGACTAAGGAAGATGTCCTAAGTATCTATAAGGAAAAGCGATTTCATAGTATCATCGGCTACTCAGTGAAGCGTCCCCTTTGTGCAAAGAGTCTGTGTTGATTTCAGTATCTATCGATAAAAGCATTTATCGCAAGACAGATTAGTTTGCCTGCTTAGACCCGTAGCTATAGACCCGTAGCTATACGTTTTCTAGAGGGTAAAGCCAACTGAAGCTGCCTTAGAATTTGAAGAGAAAGTGTACCTAGCAAGGTGAAAATGCAGGCATCTTTGCTCTGCGGGCTGGCTGTTGTTTTCTAGGTTTTATATAGGTCTTGACCGACGTGGCTATAGCGTTCCTCACTTCTACTTTTCGACTTTATAGCCAAACTCTGACAAGCGAGTGCGCGACTGCCGCCAGCGTTCTTGTACCCGCACGAATATTTCTAGATAGACTTTTCCTGCAACCAGCTTTTGCATTTGCTCGCGAGCAGCAGTACTGATTGCTTTCATCATCAAGCCACCTTTGCCGATTAAGATGCCTTTTTGCGATTTGCGTTCAACGTTGACCGTGGCGAGAATGCGGGTAATGTTTTTATCTTCTTCCACCTTTTCGATGGCGATCGCTACGCTATGTGGCACTTCTTCTCTCGTATGCAGTAATATCTGCTCGCGAATCAGCTCACCCATAATGAATCGCTCTGGCTGATCCGTTACTAGGTCCGGCGGATAGTAGTACGGCCCGGGTTCTAATTTTGCCACTAACTCCGTCTGCAGATTTTCTATGCCTTCGCCAGTTAGCGCTGAAAACTTCACCACAGACCAGCCGTGCTCAGCGGCCAAAGCCTCATAGCTATGCTTGATCTCAGCCGCTTTTCGTCCACTTTCAGGCAGTTGGTCAACTTTGTTAATCCCTAGAACAACCGGCCCTTTGGTTTGGGCTATCAGATTAGAAACAAAGAGGTCGCCTTTACCCGCCGCTGAGGTGGCTTCAACAACAAAAAGGACAACGTCTACCGAACCAATTGCTACCCGCGCATTTTGTACCAGCACTTTACCCAGTTCGTGATGTGGCTTATGAATACCGGGGGTGTCTACAAAAATGATTTGGGCTTGAGGGGTGGTCAAGATTCCTTGAAGTCGGTTGCGAGTTGTCTGGGCGACCGGCGAGGTGATTGCAATTTTTTGACCAACCAGATAGTTCATTAAGGTTGATTTGCCCACGTTGGGGCGACCAACGATGCTAACAAAACCCGATCGAAACTCAGGTGCGGCAGTGGGAATCAAACCGCCACTGATATTGGGCTTGCTTTTGACCGGAATGTTTTGATCGGCAGGATTGGTCAGCGGCAAAACCTCATAGTTTGTCTTCGCGATCGCTGCTTCTGAGTTCGCTGTGCTGGAATCGACAATTTTTCCGTCTTTTAAGATCGGTCCTTTTCTAGTCTTCTTGTGCGCAGAAGACGCCGCTTGAGTCCGATCGGCTTTTAGTTTTGGTGCAGGTGTTGCCTTTCTAGCTTTGTTGAACTTGCGATCGCCTAGCTTTCCCTCACCTGGCTTCCTATCGCTGTTATAGCTGCTCTTTTTAGACTTCTTTTGACCTGTAGCGCTTTTGGATGTCTTTTTAGAGACATTATCCCAAGGATTGTTCTGATCGCTCATTCGTTAATTGCCGGTGATGTGAATGACGATCTCTCTAGTGTGCGAGTAGTCACGATGTTCCCATACGTAGATGCCTTGCCAGGTGCCTAGAGCCAAGCGTCCGTTCATAATTGGAATTTGCTCAGAGGTATGGGTCAGCGCTGTACGGATATGAGCAGGCATATCGTCTGGTCCTTCATCGTTATGACGGTAGTAGCTTCCCTCGGGTACTAGCTCCGATAGAAAAGTTTCCATATCCAGTAAAACGTCTGGATCGGCGTTCTCTTGAATCACTAAGCTGGCGGACGTGTGACGCAAAAATATAGAGCATAGTCCGGTTTTAACACCGGATGCGGCAACGACTTCTTGAACTTTTCGAGTGAAGCGGCCAAGTGACTTCGGCTGGGTTTTAAGACGAATGACGTGCTGGTAGTGGGTAGTTTCTAAGGTGGTCACCATAAGACTTTTAAAGTGGGCCTTTGGAGGCTGACTGATGTTTCGTCAGTTTATCGCACTGTTTCATGAGTTGATCCTCATGAGTTGATCTTCACGAGTTGATCTTTGTTAGCTGTTTTAGTTGAGTCTGCTGAAGTGTTCGATAACAGCAGTAGCGATCACTTCTTTTCCCCTTTTATTCAACTTGCTCTCTGTGCGCGGTGATAATAGATCACTAGTGATACAAGACCAATCACCTTCGAGAAAGCTTTTTGCGCCCACGATTCGGTGATACGCGTGATCTTGAATGCCCTTTAAAAGATAATGAGCTTCAGAAAAATCGTCGCGAGTGATGGTAATAATGCCTTTGTCTAGCAGGCAGGCTTCGGAAAAAGTGCTGTAGCCCGGTTTGGAGAAAACGCGCTCACATACCACCATCCAATCCACGGGTCGCATCTTGTGATCGTTCACCCGATACAGATTTGGCAGGTTCGCGCCAGCCCGGTCAAACGTAATAAACTGCCAGTCTGGAAACTCGGTGAGCGCCTCGTAGGGTGTCTGCGCAACGCCCATGCCGCCAAAGGTAATCAGTACGGTTCGCTCTGGAGGCACGTCACTTTGCATCAGTCTTCGTAAATGCGCTTCGCTGTAGGCAGGGGTTCCTCCAGTTAATCCTACGTCCGTTTGATTGGGTAGCGCAGACATTGGTTCGTGGAAAGGTAGGCGATAGGTCTGGGTGGCGTGTGAGAAGCAGTCTGCGATCCAGTCGGTGATCGCCCTAAACCCTTCATACTCTTCCATCCAATCTCGATAGATAAAATCCCAGCCAAAATTACTCACCATCCAGCAAGGAACATCCGCCACCGCCGAGATCTTGGCTATCAGCGGCGGAATATCTGCCAACACCAAATCCACCTGCTGTGCTTTCAAGTAAGCTGACTCTTCAGCAATCAATCGATCCTCACTTACCCGAATTTCCTGCACCGCCTTCAAAGTCGCCGACTTGTCCATATTCAGGCTATCGGTCTGCAACACGCCTACATCGAATGCCACCGTCCGGTGCTCATAAGGTTCTGTTAGGTAGGTATCTAGCAGCCACTTCGGCGCTTTCGTTGCCATGATCAGTCGCAGTGGAATGTCGGCGGCTTTGCAGCATTGGCTAATTTCAGCAGCGAGTGCGGCTGAGCGGGTCGCATGACCAAACCCGTGATTCGTCACCGCAAAGTAGAGAGTAGGCATGAAAAAAGTAGGGTAAGGTCCATCAAAAAGGGCTTACCACTTTGAACGGCAAGCCCTTTCCTATCTATTTAACGCTAGCAGAGAAGACCCCCTGCTAGATTAACCGAGTTACATCTTCCGTTCTACGGCCGAAGTTCTACAGCTGTGGAACAAACCGTTCTTTATCAGGCACGGTAGTATACTCACTGACGATCTGACGGAATTCATCACCATCGATGGATTCTTTCTCAATTAGCAAGTCAACTACCCGGTCAATCACATCACGGTTCTCGCGAACGATATTCACCGTATCTTCGTAGCACTTCTGAACGATCTCACGCACCGCAGCATCGATTCTAGCCGCAATTTCTTCAGAGTATTCAGAGCGACCGCCCCAGCTCCCGCCAAGGAAGACTTCACCCTGCTCACTTTCTAGCGCTAGCTGACCGAGGTCTTCTGACATACCGAACTTGGTTACCATTTGACGGGCCATGTTCGTCACCTGCTGCAGATCATTACCTGCACCTGTTGTGATTTCAGCATCTCCAAAGATGACCTCCTCAGCCGCACGTCCACCTAAAGCACCACAAATGCGAGCTTTGAGCTGACCGCGAGAAATCAGCATTTGATCCTCACTAGGCGTGAACCAGGTTAGACCTTGTGCCTGACCGCGAGGAATCAGAGTCACCTTTTGCACAGGATCGTGATCCTTGATTAGGGTACCAATAATGGCGTGACCAACTTCGTGGTAAGCAATCAGTCGCTTACTCTTACCGTCGGTGAGCGGCGTGCCTTCCATGCCAGCGATCACACGATCAATCGCATCGTCGATTTCTAGCATAGTGACCGCTTCTTTCCGACGACGAGCGGTAAGAATCGCAGCTTCGTTGAGGAGATTGGCGAGATCTGCGCCTGTGAATCCAGGGGTGCGGCGGGCGATCGCATCCAAAGAAAGGTCGTCAGACACCTTCTTATCACGTGCGTGCACTTCTAGCACTTCGCGGCGACCCTTGATATCTGGTGGATCCACCGATACCTGACGGTCAAAGCGGCCAGGACGCAATAGCGCCGAGTCGAGCACGTCAGCACGGTTAGTCGCGGCAATCACGATAATGCCAGTGTTGCCTTCAAAGCCGTCCATCTCGGTCAGCAGCTGGTTGAGCGTTTGCTCACGCTCGTCGTTACCGCCACCAATACCTGCACCACGAGAGCGACCAACTGCGTCAATCTCATCAATAAAGATGATACAAGGCGCGTTTTCTTTGGCTTTCTTGAACAGGTCACGAACGCGAGACGCACCCACACCCACAAACATCTCTACGAATTCTGAACCGGAGATAGAGAAAAAGGGAGTACCCGCTTCACCAGCGATCGCCTTCGCCAGCAAAGTCTTACCTGTACCTGGAGGACCTACTAGCAGCACACCTTTAGGAATCCGCGCACCAATTGCCGTAAATCGCTCTGGCTTTTTTAAGAAAGTGACAACTTCCTGTAGCTCTTCTTTCGCTTCTTCAATACCCGCCACATCATCAAACATGACGCCAGTATTCGCTTCCATCATGAAGCGAGCCTTGGATTTACCAAAGTTCATTGCCTGACCAGGACCACCCGCACCGCCGTTAGAGCGGCGAAATAGGAAGAACAGTCCACCAATCAGCAAAATAGGGAAAAGCAGATTGCCTAGAATCCCAATTAAAGCGCCATCATTACGAGGCTGGTGAGAATCCAAGCTGATATCAGATGCCCGCAGACGCTCAACTAGCTCAGGCGCGTTACCAGGTAAGTCCACTCGCCAACGCTGAACTCGATTATCGATCTGAGGATCAACGGCCTCAATAATAGCGGTCTGGCCGCCTTCATAAAAATCGACGGAAGTTACCCGACCCGCGTCTAAGTAATCTAAAAAGCGTCCATAGGTCATGCTAGTGCTAGCAGTGTTTCGACCTGAATCGACGGGATCTACGCTACTGAAAGAGCCCTGCCATAGGAAAAATCCAACGACTAAGAGGGGCATTGTCCACAGTAGGGCAGTTCTCCAAGAAAATTTCATAACTCGGTGGCCTCTGTTAAATAGATAGCTTGCAAAGGATGACTCGCAAAAATAAATCTGCTCATTATCAGATTGCTAAGCAATTACAAGTTTTATGAGACTTGTGTTTACTAAATTTAACGTAAATCCTCAGGTTCAAGCAATGAATATTCTGAAAATCCGCAGAATACTTTCTCTTTAGAGGCTCCTTAGAGCCCCCTTGAAAGGTCGTCTACAGAGCGTGATCTTACCCTCTTGCAATGGCTACAGCCGCTTCTAATCGCTGTAAATCGTATTCTTGCTGATGTAAGATTGTCCAAGACTCTACTAAATCAGGACCTTGCATGTCGCCCATCAGCGCCGCGCGCAGTGATTTCATCACCAGGCCCTTTTTTACGCCTAGCCCCTTTGCTACCTGATTGACAACCCCTTTTGCATCGGCAGGTTCTTGAATGGATGTTTCCTTTAGTGTCTCTATAGTTGCCTGCATAATCTTGGCGACACCTTCTGTTTGGAGCTGAGCGATCGCCTTCTCACTAAAGTCCATTATTGGCGTAGCAAAGAACCGACCTAGCTCCACACAATCCTTTAACCGGGTCAAACTAGGTCCAATCATTTCTGCTAGCAGCTTCAACCAGCCTGCGTCTGCATCAAAGCCATAACCAGCTTCTTCCCAATAGGGCATTAGCATCGGCAACAGGGTTTCAGGCGACTGCTCATGCAGATACTGACTATTAATCCAATCGAGCTTGTCCCAGTCGAATTTTGCGCCTGCTTTATTTACCCGATCAAAGCTAAATAGCTTTGCGGCTTCTTCTAAAGTAAATAGCTCCTGCGCATCGGGCGCAGACCAGCCTAGCAATGTCATGTAGTTTGCGAGTGCCTCAGTGGTAAATCCCAGCTTGCGAAAATCATCTACTGAAGTCACACCATCTCGCTTAGAAAGCTTCGCTCCCTGTTCATTCAAGATCAGTGGCGTATGCGCAAATTTGGGTACTTCAAAGCCGAGTGCTTCGTATAGCAAAATCTGCTTAGGCGTATTTCCTACATGATCTTCTCCGCGAATGACATGGGTGATTGCCATATCCGCATCGTCTACGACCACCACAAAGTTATACAGAGGTTGGCCTACATCCGAACCTGAAGATGCTCTAGCAATGACCATATCACCGCCTAAGTCACGCCCTTTCCAACTCACTGCGCCACGAACAAGATCGTTCCATGTGATCTCACGCTCATCGTCAATTTTGAAACGAATCACCGCCGGACGACCTGCCGCTTCAAAGTCTGATATCTGCTCTGGTGTTAGATTTCTATGCTGGTTGTTGTAACGAGGAGCTTCCTTACGCGCCTGCTGCGCCTCACGCATCGCGTTTAATTCTTCCGGCGTTTCATAAGCTCGGTAAGCTAGCCCTTTATCTAGAAGCGCCTGTACCTTTTTTCGATACATCTCTAATCGCTGCGACTGATAAAAAGGCCCTTCGTCCCAGTCCATTCCTAGCCATTTCAACCCTTCAATAATATTGTCGGTATACTCCGGCTTCGAGCGCTCCAGGTCGGTATCTTCAATCCTGAGTAAAAACTGGCCGCCTTGATTGCGAGCGAACAGCCAGTTGAAAACAGCGGTACGAGCAGTACCTATATGAAGATTACCGGTAGGGCTAGGAGCGATACGAACGCGAACTGACATATGAATTTGTTGAGGTGGCTCAATTAGGGAAATTATTGTTAGATCAGCACTTATTGTAGCGAGCTGTGGAGTTCAATCCGAGTTCAATTAATTTCAGCAGTCTGCGTAGGGTATGAGGCCTTCTTCACGCAAGGGGCATACCAATTTTTTGTGAATGTGTTAGCAATAAAGCAGTTACTGTTGCATTTTTTAACAGAGATAGCTGCAGACTGTATAGCTGCAAAATGTATTCTTCAGCCACCTCTAGCGCTATCGCCAGCCGACGACTTCCACTAGATGAGTTCTTTATTTGCGTCTCTTGTTCGATTTTTAAAACGTTTATTTCAATTAAGATCTTCTCCTAATCCGCCCACTGATCGTCAGTTGATGGACTATCAGTCGGTGCCACAGCGCCCCGTACAGAGACCCAACGGAGAAAGTGAGTCCCCTTCATCGGCTTCACCGCAGCTGAGGCGGCTGATTTATCGAGCGACGCGCTCTATGCCTAGACCTCGAATGCATGCTGGGCAGTTCGCTTCTTTGTTGAGACAGCATGACCGTTCCTTTTCGTACAAGAAGTACAACTTCACTAAGCTGATCTATCTATTGGAGGCTGTGCCTGATCTCGTTATCTTGGATCGAGTAGAAAAGCCACAGGCTGCACCTGCCTACTATGTGCGGTCGGTTGTCGACATGGAGGCGGTGATTTTGGATGCGATCGCCCCCTATTTAGGATCAGACTGGGTCCATATAGATAGCCTTAAACAGTCAGTTTTCGAGAAGAACCCTGAATTTTCTCTACAAACATATGGCTTTACAGACTTTAAGACCTTTCTGCAAAGCGACTCAGCGCTAGTCGAATTCAAGCTAGAAGATACAGACTATTTACGTACGGTTCCCCTCTCAAAGCGAAATGGCTTAGGGGCTAATCGCTCAGGAGATAGCCAGCCAGGGGCCAGCCAGCTAAAACTAGTACCCTCTAGACGCAGGCCTGTTCGTCCTGCTATTAGGCCAAACAGTCGGCCTCAGCGCCAGAAGATAATTCATCTTTCGCCCTTTGCAGGCTTCTCGCCGGCTGTGCTAAATCAAAAAGTGAGTGAGCTAGCGGCGATCGCCCTGCCTGAAGATTGGTACTTCGGTGCTCATCCGCCAGACGACTTTGCCTACCCCATCCTAAAGAGCTATTTGCGCTATACCTTTATTCGCTTGCAGCATGAACGTAAAGTCATCGATAGCCCTAATCGCGAGTTCAAAGCCTTTAACACCGGCTTACTAGATCGCCTTCTGCGTCCTATCTACGCGCTACTAAGCCCATATCCTACCAACGCCCAAGTCTGGGATCTGACGTTTTGTATTCCTGGTGAAGGCCCCGCTGGCAAAAAACTCGTTGCCCATTTTAACCATCTCCCTGCCGCTGCCAACTATCTCAAAGATCCCTCCAAAGTCTTCTACCATCTCTCTGCGGGTCCTCCAAGAGTCGACTGGCCCCATATCATTAAAGACAATATGGAGCGCCTTCCCTATACTTTTATCGTTAAGTATGCACCCGCTAATTTCACCCCGCTTGATACAACAGATCTCGATAGCGCCCAGTTTCACGCATACAAAAAGGCCTTTGCCGATGCATTAGATGCTGATCCTATTGCCTACCGAAGTTTGGTCAACTGCCTTTCTGAGGCGCTTAGCCGTACCCTAGTCAAAACTCAAGTCAACTACAAAACGGCTGTTCCAACTTACTATCCCACTCTTAATAGCATTGATCTACTGCTGCCTATCTGTCTAACTGAAGAAGGCATCGCCGATTGTGCCATGGTTGCCCGTCAGTCCGATTCAGGGGCCTATATCGGCCATACTATTTTGACTTTGCGCCAGGCTTACAACAATGCCCGTCTCATCTGCAAGCTTGACGAACATTGGCTCAGCCGTGCGATGGCGATTAGTCAGGAAAGCTTTGAAGATGAAGAAGATGATTCGGAAGAATTTGAATCAGATGAAGAGGACGCTTCTAGTGAGCCGGGTTTGATAAACGGCGCGAGCATCTAGTCGGTGCGATCATCTAACCTCTGATGCAGAGATTGCTATTCAAGTTAGTTCGTGTCTACTTGTCTTGTTACTGTTCTTATAAAGTGATCGCCTACTTGTGATAGCTGCCGTTGTTTAATATTGTCTTCGCTCTGTATAGCTGTTCTAATAGCACAAGTCTGGCTATCTCATGGGGGAATGTCATAGCAGAAAGGCTGATAGATTGGTGACTTCTGAGGCGATCGCCGATCCCCTCTGGCCCTCCGATAAATAGCACTAGCGTGCCAAAGGCTTCCCTTCCTAACCAATTGGCGAACGCTATAGAGTCATACGCTTTGCCATACTCTGCCATCACTACTAGCCGATCTTGAGCGCTGATCAGACTGAGGAGTTTGTCAGCTTCGTTCTCCTTGTTACTGTCCTTAATTTCTACCATCTCGATTTCCGGTAGGCGCTTGGCGTATAAAGCAATGCCTTCTTTAAGCCAAGATTTTTTTACTTTACCTACGGCAATAATCTTGACCTTAGGGAAACTCTGAGCCATAGGACTTGCTTACGTTTGCTTAGGATCTAGCCTACGCTCTAGCAGCGAAAAAGCCTGCGAAGCAATCACGTTGAGAGCTAGATAGATGAGCGCCACGGCGAAGAATATCTCGAATGAGCGAAAGTTTCTAGCCACGATTAGCTGTCCCTGTCGAAACAGCTCTTGATAGCCAATGACTGCTACTAGGCTGGTGTCTTTGAGTAGCGTAATAAATTCATTTCCCAAAGGCGGGACCATCCGGCGCAGAGCCTGTGGAAACACCACATATTGCATGGTCTGGGACGAATCTAACCCTAAAGACTCAGCCGCTTCCTTCTGGCCGACTTCAATCGACTGAATGCCTGCTCTCACAATCTCGGCTAGATAAGCGGCTGAGTTCAAGCTCAATCCTAAGACCGCTGCGCCCCATTGATTGAACGTGAAGTCGAGACCGAAGGTTCTGACTAGAGCTGGGACTCCAAAATAGATCATAAATAGCTGTACTAGTAGCGGCGTACCCCGAAAAAAGTCGATGTACGCCCTAGCCAGTAGCCGTATTGGTCCAGCTTTTGACAGCCTAGCGATACCTAATGCAATTCCACCAATAGAACCGAACGCAACCGAGACCGCCGTCAACTGCAACGTAATCAGTGCGCCTTTGAGCAAGGCAGGGACTGCATCAAGAATAAAGCCTAGTGATGTTTCCAATAGAGAACTCCTGAAATGTGTGGGTGCTGGTGTTTGGGTTGTTTAGCCCTTGCTTTGGTTGCTTCTACAGCTCAGGTGGTTCAGCATCAAACCACTTTCTATAGATCTCAGCATAAGTCCCATCATCAATGAGTTCTGAAAGTGCCGTATTGACGGTCTCTACATCCTCAGATCCTTTAGGCATGGCAATTCCATAAAACTCTTCGGTCAAAAGCTCACCGACTACGGTGATGCCTGGAATATTACCAGTGGCGATCGCATCTAAAGTGGCTGGCGCGTCATTGACCACCGCATCTACATTGCCATTTGCTAGCTCCTGCAATGCTAGAGGCGCAGAATCAAACGTGCTGACTTCAGCCTCGGGAACCCCTGCTGCTGTCTCAGCGCCCGTAGTACCGATTTGAACCGCGATTCTTTTTCCTTCTAAATCATCTAAGGTATTGATTTCTGTATCGCCTTCTGCAACTGCGATCGCTAAACCTGCCTTGAAGTAAGGGTCTGAAAAATCGACCGTATCAGCTCGCTCTTCAGTGATTGTCATTCCGCTAATTGCCGCATCAATAGAAGCGCCCTGCAAAGCGGGAATCAGCCCATCAAAAGGCAAGCTTTCAAACTCAACAGTCTTTCCAGCTTTTTCGCCAATCGCCCGCATCAAATCAATATCGAACCCTTGTAACTCACCATCGTCGCCTACTGACTCAAAGGGAGGAAAGGCTGGTTCAGTTCCTACCGAGAAAACATCACCGCCATCACTGGCGTCTTCGCCACCACCGCCACCACAGGCGACCAGCAGCCCAGCCGTACAGATAGCTAGCACCGCCGACTTCAAAAAAGTAGATCGCGTTAAGTTCATCATTAAATCCCCTCACAGCCCTTAGCTGTTTGTAAATACCTATCAGACTTTACCTGTTCTTAAGCTACTAAACCTGGTGCCCTAGAGAGCAAATAGGTAATATTCTTTGTGAAAACAATTACCTTGCATTCGACACCAAGTATTCGACATTAAGCATCCGACATCAAGCGTTCGATATCAAAATCAAAGCGTCATTGGAGATGTCGCCGTTAGCTTTATGCTTAGTTTTTAAGAAAGCCCAGCATCCCAAAAGGTATCATTACTGTCTTTTTGATCTACTTACAGTACTTTTTGTTACCGCTGTATCCAAATGCCTGGTATTAGGGTGGTACTCTTTTGTCTAAGTTTCGTGTTGACTTTGTCAGTAAGGTTGTTTCATGACCGCATCTAATCCCGTCATAACTTGCGCTAATTTGCAAAAAAGCTTTGGCGACCTAGCTGTTTTACGTGGGATAGACTGTCAGATTCAACGCGGTGAAGTGGTGTCTATTATTGGCTCTTCCGGCTGTGGTAAAAGTACGTTGCTGCGCTGCTTCAACCGGCTTGAGTCTATTACTGGAGGTCAGCTAATTGTCAACAATATTGACTTATCGCTGCCAAAGCTCAGTCGGCGCGACTTGCTAGCCCTGCGCGCGAACGTGGGGATGGTGTTCCAGCAATTTAATCTATTTCCACACCTTTCTGTCTTGGAAAATCTATGTTTAGCGCCGCTCAAAGTTTTGGATCAGTCTAAAGCCGAAAGCCAGGAGACTGCCCGGTTCTTCTTAGATAAAGTTGGTCTAAGTGCAAAGGCAGAGGCCTATCCCGATCAGCTTTCCGGCGGGCAAAAGCAAAGAGTTGCGATCGCCCGGGCCCTTTGTATGAAGCCAGAGGTGATGCTGTTTGATGAACCGACTAGCGCTTTAGACCCTGAGCTAGTCGGTGAAGTGCTAGAAGTCATGCAGCAGCTTGCTAAAGAAGGGATGACCATGATTGTAGTCACCCATGAGATGCAGTTCGCCCGTGAAGTTGCGAGTCGAGTCGTCTTTCTCAACAAAGGTAAAGTGGAAGAAGAAGGCGATCCTCGTCAGGTGCTAACTAACCCCAGTAGCGAGCGGTTGCAGGCATTTTTGAGCCGAATGAATCTAGCACTAGCGTCATAGGCTTTAGCGCCAGTAGGTTTCTAGCCTCGTAATTTTTAGCCTTGAGGTTTTAGCCTCATAGTATTGATTGCAGCACTGCAGCTAGGTTTTTGCTAGGTTCTCCTAGCTATCACAGATAGCAGGCATCGCACAAAATACTTAATCGCACAGAAATTCCACAGAAAATACATAACCTGTCGCCTGACAGATGCTAGCTATGCGTCTGTGAGCACAAAGTAATGTGGACATAGAATGGGCAAACTATAGTAACCCGCATTTAGCCTGTACCATCAACAAGGGTCACTGCCCTTGATAGATAGAGCTAAGTGCCTTTCAAACTGCTATAGGCATAGCCTTGCTGAGTGTGCGCTCCGCAACTTGCCATACACGGACTGCTTTTGTCACATTTGCCGGATATGTCTACTTAAGATGATAAAGCCGAAGAATAAAACCGTTTTACCTACCGGAATTGTCGCGATTGCCCAGCGTTTCTGGAAAGAGAGCCATACACTTCCCCCATCCGCTTGGGCAAAGTGGTGGAAGACGCTAGCGATTGGGCTTGGCATTAGTGCGCTTATCGTCTACGGACTGACCCTAATCGCTATGGGGCAAGTTGACACTGGTTTGCAAACTTGGGATGAAAAATGGTTGTTGAAGATGCGCGACTATTCTCCGCTGTCTTTTTCAAAAGGGGTTACTTGGGAATCTCCTGGCAACTTGGTGGGCATGCTGCCCGTATTTTTTACCTTTACTGCCCTAACGGCCTGGTTTCGCAAGCCAATCGTAGCCGCAACTGTAGTAGCTACTTATATTGGTCAGTTTGCGTTGGTCTGGATTAGTTGGGGAACATGGAGCCGCGATCGCCCTGAGTTGATCGCTGAGGGCATCGCCGCGCCTAGCTTACACTCCTTTCCTTCCGGCCATGTTGTCGTCTCTGTGACGATGTATGGCCTGCTGTTCTATCTATGGTTTCGCTCATCGCGCAATCCTATAGAAAAAGCCATTTCTATACTCTTTGCCGTTGTCTGGATAGGGTTGATTTCTCTATCTAGGCTGGCACTAGGCGCACACTGGCCTAGCGATGTTCTAGCAGGCTGGTTCGTGGGACTGCTATGGCTGACTACTGTTATCATGGCTATGAACCGCGCGCTTGGAGCTGCAAAGCATTAGCCTCTTGGATGGTCTTCAAACCCAGAGTTGATCAACTTCAGGGTTAATCGATTGGTTCGATACTGCGATAGACCGCCTGAAATCCCATATGGACTGCGTAGGCTACAAAGCCAATCCCTAGAGTCGCTAATATCCATTCGTCTGTCGGATTATCATCAAACAGAGCTAACGCTTCTTCTGTCGTTTTAATCAGTGAAGGCTCGAACTGCCAGGCTGCGCCAACCGCATACGCGCCGATCAACACATAGACTATGCCTCGAGCGGCAATACCAAATCGACCCATGATAGAAGCCCATGTCTTGGCAGTATCGCTCATGTGATGCCGCTTGAAGCGTTTACGAAACTCGGCCTTGATTGCTCGGTAAAAGTAATAGCAGCCGATGCCAAAGAAGACTAAGCCGACTGCGCCAACTAGCAGTCGGCCTACAGGCCTAACCATAATCTCATACGCCCAATCCTCTAAGCTCCTTTTGGCTTCAGAAGGCTGTTCGCTCAAGATCTCTACAACGCTATAGGCGATACTGGCGTAAACCAGTCCACTACAGCCGTAGCCAATTCGCCGCACGATATCTGAAAAGCCTTTGCTACCGCTGTGTTCTGGGTCCCAACCCGCCTGAATCACGCGCCAGACAACATATCCCATCAAGCAAAATGTAATCAGGACGACCAGCAGCTTACCTAACGGTCGGATAGCAATCGCTTTCAGGATGCCTGTAGAGCCAGCAACCCCCCCATTTGTAAGATCGAAAGCCTCTGATAGTGCCAGTAGCCCTGTACCTCCGTAAATAATCCCTTTGGCGCCGTAGCCGAATCGCGCATATATAGAGATCCACTTGCTAACAAGATGCTCATTTATTTCTGCTTTTATCATTTAATATTTGTTGGCCTGAGATAAACCTATGTTTGGCCCTATGGCATAGTGCCCTAGAGCGTACGCCTATATAGCGACAGCAGTCATCATCCACTGGGCAGGTCTCACCCCAGTGCGCACTGTGCAGCATCTAGAACACTATCTAGCAACACTATCAAGAGAGGACTTCAGAAACTTCCGAGGGGTTCAGAAATCGTGCTCTAAGATAGCCATTCCACGGCGATATATCTCTTTGGCATAGTCAGTCCATCCGCCTTGACCCCAGTACCGAAAGCAGCTCGTTTGTAGCAACAGGTTATGAAGTAGCGCGTTGCGATAGCGAGGTTGCTTTCTCAGGATCTCAATCGGTTCACCTGTGGCAGCTATCTTCTGATGGAATTGATTGCTTAGCTCTTCCATTGGGGTCAATACGTCGCTATAGCCTTCGACCCAGCTTCTGTCGTTAGTCCACGACCCGCCACTCATATTGATGCCATCAGCAGCGTTCTGTAGTTGAGCGATCGCATCGCGTACCTTCTCCGGTGTCACCGTTCCCTCTACTTTCTCCCATAGCTTGGCCTGGCCAATTGCCTGACAGATTGGGAAATCCTCTTTGCCAACGCCTGCATCTGCTAGCAACTCTAGATACTCTGTTCCGTTAAAGGCTACCGTTCCTTGTCTGCTACCACCCATCTCGTGCCAAGCTCGCTTAAACGCACTTGGAAACTCGTTCATCATTACCCCACCATTCTCTCCGTCCGCAATTTGTGTCACCAAGGGAGGAATAGTCGCACTGCCTAACTGCTTCGGACTGAGTGTTTTCGCCTCATAGTATGGCTGCATCTGCCCGACTAGCTTCGTATCCGACCCCTGTGTCTTGATGAGTACAATGATCTCGGCCACTTCGCCCGATAGCCCTCGCGCCACTAACCTATGAGGCAGATGGGTTTCTTGAATTCCCTCTCCGGTCAATGTTTCAATCGTGTGCTCTTGCACCATCATCCATTGATAGCCGCAGTCTTTTAGGGCCTTTACTAGCACATACAGTGTCTCAGGGTGATTTGGCAGCTGCATCTCTGGTAGGGAAAATCCCCTTACCCTTTTCAAAGCTTCTTTGCCGAATATCGCAGCGAAATGGTGCTGCCAAGCTCGGATGTGCAGCTCAATATCTGGTAGAGGAGTTGAACCTGCTACACCATGCCCCCAAAAGGTACCAAGCCACTCTACATACGGTTGATACTGCTGCTTACAGGTCACCTGCTTTAGCTTATCGATGATGTCAGCGCGACCCATCTGCTGTATTCCCCATAGCAAAGTTCCTGAGTAGTCCAGCATCACTCTAGGATTGCATCCCTGCTCTACTAGTTCAGGGATGAAGTCGCCAATCCGGCTGTAGCAATAAGCAAAGGGTCCTGCGTTGTGATTATCCCCATCGTGAGGATGCTCAAACATATGCTGCAAATTGCCGATCAGCTCACCCTGCTGACCTGCTGGGATCGTCGGCTGATGCATGTGTAAAGCAACCGCAAACCCAGCAGAGATCTCCGATAGCCGTAGGTTGCTTTGAGGTAAGAAAACTGGGTTGGATTGGTTAGTGACTAGTTCGAGCTTGTCTTCTTGACCACATAGATCAGGAAGTCCTTCTATGAGTCCTGGCAGTTCGTGAGAAATAGCTGAGGCCATTGGCTTTGCCTTGTTTTTGGTGTGAATCTCTGTTCTATAGCTTTCGCCACTTGACTCTACACATTTTCTAGAGCTGAAACCCTTGATGCATAGAGAGCTAGGCGGTCAGCAGTGACCGTAGGCTTTGCCTTCTCGTAGAGTATGCATCCGGCCAATGCTATAAATTGTAGTGGCCAGCTTCTAGTAAGTTTGGCACTTTTAGCCGTTAAAGACATACGCCATTAAAGACGTACGTAGACAAGTAGACAAAGGCTGAGACTCTACACTACCTGTCTCGGTCAGCTCATTTTAGAGCTGCCTTCATACTTTCATAATTGAGTCACTTCAGAGCTAATTGCTGTGAGATCAACTGCTAGCTCGTCTTTTAGCCAATTGAGAATTTGCAGACGCTCACTTTCTGTTAGATAGAAATATCCAGACTCTCTGTTTCTCTGATGAATGTCTTCCATGTCCCAACGCGTGAGTAGTTCGGCTGTTAGGCCTATATCGCAAAGAATGTCATCTTTCCCAATTTGATCTAGATTGCCATAGCGATAGCGGCTAATCTGCTTGCCCAGTCGATTCAGCGTATAGGTATCAATATTTTCGAGTCTGTCTCTACGATCTATAGCAATTGACTCTCCTGCAACCATCTTGGCGTAGTCACTGTCTAGCATGTCAATTTGGATGACGCTGGGCTGACTGTTGCTCCGCTGACTAAGGGACTGATGACTACGGGATTGATTGCACATAGACATTACTTTATAAGTGACATTGGCCTTAGCCTAGTCCAAGAGTTCGGCTGCCTTAAAGACTCCGTTTTGTAAATTAACTTTGCTTCATCCGCATACTCAAATCAAGCCAGGGTGATCGCGTAATTGGGGCGCTGCTAGAGATGTAATCTACCCCTGTTTCCGCTACCGCTCGGATGGTATCTAGTGTGATATTACCAGACGCTTCGATCTTGATACGCTTGTTCGCGGCTCGAATCGCCTCTACCGCCTCGTACATAGTTTCTAAGGGCATATTGTCGAGCATGATGATATCAGCCTGGTGGGCGATCGCTTCTTTCACCTGTTCCAAGCTCTCAGTCTCTACCTCTATTGTAATTGGGTAAGGAATTCGCGCTCTGATGTGCTTGATGGCTCTACCGATCCCCCCGGCTACCGCAATATGGTTGTCCTTAATCATCACACCATCATCCAAGCCCATCCGATGATTCTGCGCTCCACCTACATAAGCGGCGTACTTTTCAAGTAGCCTCATTCCAGGTGTTGTTTTTCTAGTATCGACTAGCTGCGTAGGAAGATCTGTGATGACCTCAGCATACTGTCTAGTTGTCGTCGCAATCCCACTTAGACTCATCGCTAGGTTGAGAGCAACACGCTCTCCAGTCAGTAGCGTAGAAAGCTGGCAGTCGATGTTTGCGATCACGGTGTCTTTTTGGATGTAGTCACCATCAGCCGCTTGAGCTTGAAACACCACATCGTTATCTAACAAAGAAAACACGCGCTCCGCAATTGGTAAGCCAGCAATCACACCATCTTCTTTAGCAACCCAATAAGCCTTTCCCTTAGCTCTAGCAAGCTCAGCTAACCCATCAGTCGTTTTATCCCCTCTCCCAATATCCTCTCTTAGCCAATGCGTTAGCAGCTCATCCAAAACTATCCAACTTGGCAACATACCTTCTACCCGAAATAAAGACTGCAAACAAACCTCAGCATAAAGCTAGATCAGCTATAGCCTTTACGTGTAGGAGGATATCAACGTTTCTAAAGCAAAAGTGCATCGAAGAAAAATAGCCAAATTACACAAAAAAATGTTCGAGCGAACCAAAAAAAGGGCTGAAACCCTCAAATGGAGAGGTTTCAGCCCTTTCAAAGTTATTTTTGAAAAAGGTGTTGACACTCGTTGTATTAGAGCGTTATATTCATTAGGCGCTGAAGGGAGGAAGCGACGCGAGAGCGGCGCCCTGGAGGCGATAAGTAGCACCTAGAAAAGAGAATAGTTTAGAGAATTATGAATTAACGAGACCCTCGTTAAAGAAGTAAATTGTTTTCGAGGATAGCATAGTTATTTTCGAAATGCAATGTAAGGATAGCTAGTAAATAGCTTGAGTTTGAGACAAACTGAGTTCTTTTAGAGAATTCACCTAAAATGGAGAGTTTGATCCTGGCTCAGGATGAACGCTGGCGGCGTGCTTAACACATGCAAGTCGAACGGACCTTTTCGGAGGTTAGTGGCGGACGGGTGAGTAACGCGTGAGGATCTGCCTATAGGATGGGGACAACAGGGAGAAATTCCTGCTAACACCCGATGTGCCGAGAGGTGAAATATTAATAGCCTGTAGATGAGCTCGCGTCTGATTAGCTAGTTGGTGGGGTAAAGGCTTACCAAGGCGACGATCAGTAGCTGGTCTGAGAGGACGATCAGCCACACTGGGACTGAGACACGGCCCAGACTCCTACGGGAGGCAGCAGTGGGGAATTTTCCGCAATGGGCGCAAGCCTGACGGAGCAACGCCGCGTGAGGGAGGAAGGCCTGTGGGTTGTAAACCTCTTTTCTCAGGGAAGAAGATTCTGACGGTACCTGAGGAATCAGCATCGGCTAACTCCGTGCCAGCAGCCGCGGTAAGACGGAGGATGCAAGCGTTATCCGGAATTATTGGGCGTAAAGCGTCCGTAGGCGGTTTAGAAAGTCAGTTGTTAAAGCCCACAGCTCAACTGTGGATGGGCAATTGAAACTACTAGACTAGAGAGTGGTAGGGGTAGAGGGAATTCCTAGTGTAGCGGTGAAATGCGTAGATATTAGGAAGAACACCAGTGGCGAAGGCGCTCTACTGGGCCATTACTGACGCTGATGGACGAAAGCTAGGGGAGCGAAAGGGATTAGATACCCCTGTAGTCCTAGCTGTAAACGATGGACACTAGGTGTTGCGCGTATCGACCCGTGCAGTATCGAAGCAAACGCGTTAAGTGTCCCGCCTGGGGAGTACGCACGCAAGTGTGAAACTCAAAGGAATTGACGGGGGCCCGCACAAGCGGTGGAGTATGTGGTTTAATTCGATGCAACGCGAAGAACCTTACCAGGGATTGACATCCTACGAAGACTTTTGAAAGAGAGTTGTGCCTTCGGGAACGTAGAGACAGGTGGTGCATGGCTGTCGTCAGCTCGTGTCGTGAGATGTTGGGTTAAGTCCCGCAACGAGCGCAACCCTCGTCCTTAGTTGCCATCATTAAGTTGGGCACTTTAAGGAGACTGCCGGTGACAAACCGGAGGAAGGTGGGGATGACGTCAAGTCATCATGCCCCTTACATCCTGGGCTACACACGTACTACAATGCAACGGACAAAGGGCAGCCAACTAGCGATAGTGAGCTAATCCCATAAACCGTTGCTCAGTTCAGATTGCAGGCTGCAACTCGCCTGCATGAAGGCGGAATCGCTAGTAATCGCAGGTCAGCATACTGCGGTGAATACGTTCCCGGGCCTTGTACACACCGCCCGTCACACCATGGAAGTTGGCCACGCCCGAAGTCGTTACCCCAACCCTTGTGGAGGGGGACGCCGAAGGCAGGGCTGATGACTGGGGTGAAGTCGTAACAAGGTAGCCGTACCGGAAGGTGTGGCTGGATCACCTCCTTAGAGGGAGACCTACTAGACAAGTGCTTGAAAGCAAATAGCGAATAGAGCGTTGTTGTAGTCACCTAAGGTCGTTGAGGGTTTTGTTGGTTCGAGCAGTTAAGTCTGCGAATTCTCTAAGCTATTTGGGTGTTGCGATAGAAGCGTAAAGACCCCGAGAAGTAAGGGCTATTAGCTCAGGTGGTTAGAGCGCACCCCTGATAAGGGTGAGGTCCCTGGTTCGAGTCCAGGATGGCCCACTTTCATAGTTAATATATGGGGGTATAGCTCAGCTGGTAGAGCGCCTGCTTTGCAAGCAGGATGTCAGCGGTTCGAGTCCGCTTACCTCCACCAAAGCATTGAGTGAACTAAACGAAGGGTTTGGGATAGATTGAATAGGTCGAGTAAAAATCAGCATCTAGAGATGTTCCTGAGTAGGGAAAGACATCATAGAGTGCTGGTCTTTAGAGACTAGCGAGAACCTTGACAACTGCATAGAAAGCAATAAGAAAGCAAAGGTAGTTCGAGTGTCTAGCAGAAGACATTTGAAAGAAACAAAAAGCCCGATTGTTTTCGATAAACTGAAGCGCGATTGAAGTGAAAGAGAAGCGAGATGAAAGTCAAGCTATCTTCTTCCTGAGATTAGTTGTGAAGTAGTGAATTGGAAACAATCTAGCGAAATGATCTTTATATATCCAAAGAAGGTCAAGCTACAAAGGGCTCACGGTGGATACCTAGGCACACAGAGGCGAAGAAGGACGTGGTTACCGACGATACGCTTTGGGGAGCCGGAAGCAGGCATTGATCCAGAGATTTCCGAATGGGGCAACCCTAGAAACAACTTACTGAATCTATAGGTAAGTATGAGCGAACGCAGTGAACTGAAACATCTAAGTAGCTGTAGGAAGAGAAAGAAAACTCGATTCCCTTAGTAGCGGCGAGCGAAGCGGGAAGAGCCCAAACCACCGGTTTTTACTGGTGGGGTTGTGGGAGCGCGATATGGAATCTAGCGAGTAGACGAATCACTTAAGAGGTGAACCGTAGAGGGTGAGAGTCCCGTAGTTGAAACTTTAAGGATACTAGCGTTATCCCGAGTAGGCCGGAACACGAGAAATTCCGGTTGAATCCACGAGGACCACCTCGTAAGGCTAAATACTCCTGTGTGACCGATAGTGAAGAGTACCGCGAGGGAAAGGTGAAAAGAACCCCGGGAGGGGAGTGAAATAGAACATGAAACCGTGAGCTTACAAGCAATTAGAGCACGATTAAACGTGTGATAGTGTGCCTGTTGAAGAATGAGCCGGCGACTTATAGGGTCTGGCAGGTTAAGGAGAATATATCCGAAGCCAAAGGGAAACCGAGTCTTAATAGGGCGAGTCGTCAGATTTTATAGACCCGAACCCAGGTGATCTAACCATGTCCAGGATGAAGCTTAGGTAACACTAAGTGGAGGTCCGAACCGACTTCTGTTGAAAAAGGAGCGGATGAGGTGTGGTTAGGGGTGAAATGCCAATCGAACCTGGAGCTAGCTGGTTCTCCTCGAAATGTGTTTAGGCGCAGCGGTCATGATTATAGTCGGGGGGTAAAGCACTGATTCGGTGCGGGCTGCGAGAGCGGTACCAAATCGAGTCAAACTCAGAATACCCGATGAACACATGGCCAGTAAGACGGTGGGGGATAAGCTTCATCGTCAAGAGGGAAACAGCCCAGACCACCAGCTAAGGTCCCCAAGTCAATACTAAGTGGCAAAGGAGGTGGGAATGCAGAGACAACCAGGAGGTTTGCCTAGAAGCAGCCATCCTTGAAAGAGTGCGTAATAGCTCACTGGTCAAGCGTTCCTGCGCCGAAAATGAATGGGACTAAGTATTGCACCGAAGCTGTGGGCTTGTATTTATACAAGCGGTAGAGGAGCGTTCTGTGGTAGTGCGAAGCATTAGCGAGAGCAGGT